>JBEBHM010000403.1:0-7859 GCA_040080875.1 Pirellula sp. | reverse complement strand
GCTTGATTTATCATTGGTATCCTTTCCGGGATCACTGAAAGAGTTCCAGGTCATCTAGGTCGTCGCGCTCAGGCTTCAATGACACTTCCGATGCCTGTTTGTTTTCTCGCTGCCTATCCTTTTGTCGCGATATGCGAGGAGCAAAATGGTCAATTTGTTCTTGCGACCAAGGCTCAAGCAACTGAAGATCGCTACTTCGCGGAATGAATTCAGGAACATCATCTGCCTTCGGGATAAGCATGGAGCCAAACAGCTCCTTTGCGTCAATTTGGTCCCAATACGGGTCGGTTGAGCGGAGTTTAAAGAGACCTGTAAGTCCGGATCTACTTCCGCAATGTGGCATTGCCATCAACTCTGAGGGAAGCACTGTCTTTTTGGTTACATTGCTGTAGGTAAATGAACTGCCCTTTGCACCCGAGCTAGTTGTTCTTGACCTTTGTTCAACCTCCTGCTCCCCAACAAAATTTGAGACAAATGTCGCCGACGTTGGACATTCGAGACGCCCAACGAATCTATTTGCAAAGTTGGACAACATGTCATCGGTCACAAATTGTCCGTACAGCTTAGGATTTTGGAGCCCCGCAATTGATTGAAAGGCAATGCAAAGCCTTCCGCCCTTGCTTCTTGCCTTTTTTGCAAACGAGGCAAGGTGAGTTAATGGGCCCGCCTCAGTAAGCTCATCAAAAAAGCCCCAATACGTATTAGGCGTGTACTCGGGCTGGGCCAAGACTTGATCTGACCAAAGTTTGCAGAGGACACAGTTAATCCGCTCGGTGGCGACACGGCTTGCTTCTGCATTTCCCAGAATGACAACCAGTTCTTTTTCGATGCAGTCACGAATCGAGAGTCTCTCTGTTGCATGCTCCCAGCTCGATGCGACGGGCTCATAGAGCATCATGGCGGAGGCGATGGTGGCAAAAATATCGGAGGCGAGTTTTGGTTCGCGAAGGTAATGGCTTACTAAAAACTCAGTTTGACGATGCCTTCGGAGTACGCGTTTGCAGAGTTTCACGCTCCGTAGCACCCTTAGGAGATCGGCAAAACTCCAATCAAGTTTTGAGAGAATGAACGAGACAACGACACCCCAAGCAATATGCCGAGTCGCATTACGGAAAAACGGATTTGAGTCAGAACCGCTTTCGGGCACCAAAGCGAAGACTAACTCTATGGCAGTAGCGCTATCCGTCACATCCTTTGAGATATGCCAGGAAACGCCCCGTTTGTCGTAGGGATGAAACGTCTTGATGCAATCGCGATATACGTACGAGGAAAGAATTGGAAGCAGGTCATGTTTCGCATCATAGATGAGCGCATGGTGCCCCAATCCTTTTCCAACTTCAGGCAAGACCGACTGCATCAGTAGCCTAAGGACAATGGTCTTCCCTGATCCTGTGCTTCCAATGGCTACAAAATGGGATTCTGCATCCTCTTTGGTAAGAGGAACACGGCCCCACTTCAGGGGCGATGGAAGATGCTCTTTATTTTCCATTTGATAGAACTCCATAGTGATTTTCGGGGATTGTTACGCAACTCGAGGTCGTCATATGTAGTTAATTGAGCGCCTCGAAAAACTCGTGGGAGCCACTGTTTCTTTCTGGGCGCTATTTCATCTTCCAATTCGAGTCTCTCACGAATATCCCTACCGTTTCGTATTCGGCTTCCCCTATGAACCGGAGTCTGAATTTCAAAAAAACCGGCAGTACCCATCAGATAGACAACGACCAAAACCACACCTGTGGAAATGCAAATTGCATGCAGCGGATTAAGAAGGATGGCAAGCAGCAACGCCCATAGCCACGACAACGCGGATAGTACGTTTTGAGGTAAATGGTAGAAGAAGCCTGGGATTCCTCGAATAAAAGATTCGAGTAGTTCACCGAGAGCCGAACCCAAGAAAAAGGTAGCGTAGGCAAACATAAGGCAAGCAAGAACTACAATTGCAACTTGCTCAAAGCGCCAGATCGAATTCATTGTTCAGTCCTTAAGTGATAACGTATGGGTATTGGATTGTTTTTGAATGTCGTGCGCATTTTCCTTAAGTCGGACGCGTTTCGCTGCTTTCACGATGCTGCAAAGTTCTGGGCCAGCATGGTGCCTGTCGATGTAAATTCGGGATCGTGATGTTGAGCGGGATAATGCGACGTAGGTGAGACTTTGGTCCTGCATCGTTCCGCCCGCAAGGAAATAAGCAAACGGGATGCTGGCTCCCTGATATGCGTGCACTGAACTCGCGTATCCGAGGTTTACCTTTAGCGCGTTTAGCTCTTTGGTTGACAGTTTGACAATTCCATTGCGCCCGCGTTTTCGATCCTGTTTGCTCATTTCGTTATCGAGCTTGAACGTCACATTTCCCGCACCATCTATTGATAGTACAGTCGCGAAGTAACCATTCTTAATCCCGCGAACGTGCGAGGTTTCTCCAAATCGCACTCGCTCCCCTGTGTAAAGTTTGCAATTGGGTAGCGAGATCGATCGAGAACTCTTGCCATGAGCTTTGAGGCGCTCGGCCTGGCAAAGTTGGTTGATGTGCCTTACTTCGCGGTTGGTTTGAGCAAGTATGGCCACATCTTTTAGCGAGGAGAGCGCGACCTGTTTCCAATCGTTAACGAGATCGGAAATGGCCCTATCTCGCGTCTTGGAGATTCTCAGGTCCCCCTTCTTTGCGTAGCTTTTGAAGGCAGTTTCTAAATCTCCGTCCCGGACCAACTGGGATATGTTTCCTTCAATCTTGGTTTGGCGATGATTGGTTTTGAGTTCCGAAGCTCCAACACGTTCGATCATTGTTTTGAACGGAGTGCCAGCACCAATTGGCTTAAGTTGTTCCAGATCTCCTGTGGCAACTACAGAAGCTCCGGCCTTTTCGGCTTGAATGAGAATGCGCCGCCCTAATTCAGTATCGACCATTCCTGCTTCATCGAGGTAAATGATGGACTTACTATTAAGCCGGAGCTTTTTTTGACGCCATGTCTTCTTGTCCATGGCCGCTCGTAGGTACATCTTCAGATGGTGCGTTGCGCTTCGAGTAACTTTTTTGACGGTGCTTGTTTCTGTCTGCCGCAAGAAACTTGCAATTGTGCACGCTTCGATTCCAGCGCTTCGCGAGAGATTTTCGGCAGCCACTCCCGAGAGTGAGATCCCAATTACGTTCTTCCCTGCGCGGCGCGCAGCCCGGACCAAGGTCCTTAGAGTTGTTGATTTTCCCGCTCCAGCAACGCCGGTAAGACATGCAAGAGACCCCTTGGATTTTGCGAGTCGCCTAACTGCGTCAGCTTGCTCCTTGGAGATGAGTTTTTCTCTCTGGATAGCCCGTTCAATGAACTTTGGAGCGATCTCAAGCCCGGGACGTGATGCAAGTTTTTCGATTAAGCCTCGTGTCTCTGCTTCACGATCCAACATCGACTGAGTCGTGTAAATAGTAGTGCCACGAGACGCCTTGATTTGAACAAGTTCCTTGGTCTGTTTCAGATGCCGTTCAATTTCCTTAATTATCTTGCTCGCCGTTATGGGTCTATCTTGAAGCACCTCGGAGGTTTTTCGCACTAGCATCCATT
Source organism: Pirellula sp. (assembly GCA_040080875.1). Taxonomy (GTDB): domain Bacteria; phylum Planctomycetota; class Planctomycetia; order Pirellulales; family Pirellulaceae; genus JBKCUI01. The sequence goes on along the minus strand of JBEBHM010000403.1, from coordinate 4,308 downwards.
TGTCGAAATGTGAATCGTGCTCTGTCAGTTCTTCAGTGGCTTTTTGAATCGCCTTTTGGACTTCGTCTTCGGCAATTGGGGAAACTTCCCTTCCAAGGCATTGCTGAAACTGTTCTTTGGTTATTCCAAGTGATGTTGCTTTTTCGTCCCAGACTTTCTGAATCTCATCCATATTGAGGGACGGGTCTTTTGGTTGCCGCGTAGACATGTTCGCATGCTGTTTGGCGGAGAAGTCTGCTGTGGTGCTTCCGCTGGACTCTATTTCACGAACGATCTCATTTCTTCGTGAAGAGAGTTTGTCGATAAGCTTTTCGGAGACTCCCTTTAGTTCGAACCATCCACTTGGCTTCCCGTTCTTGAGTGGTTGGTAGGCCTCAACACCGAGCGAATTGCGAAGTTCCGTTAGAAGAGTATTCCTGAACAAGGGCCCAAGTGTCCTCACAAAGGGCAGCAGCGCCCGAGTGTTGATTTTGAGGGCGCGCCCGTCGTGTGAGAATGCAACATTTGGAATTACAAAGTGCCTATGGAGCAGCGGGTCTCGTTCATTTCGGGCCGTATAATGGTCGAACATAGCGGCGATCAATTTGCCATGTTCCCAGTTGGCCCCACCTTTTCCTGTCCTTACGGACAATACGTGTTGCTCCAGTAATCCGAAGGTCTCTTTACAGGCCCTATCGAAGGCAAGCTCTATTTCTTTTTTGACATGGGGCGAACCATAGGCCCAAAGGAGCGAGACACTCTTTGGGGCAGACATAGTAATATCGAGTCCTGCCCTATCGTCTCCAAGCTCCCTTTGTCCAGATTTATTCTCCTGCGTTCGGACGAGCTTTGAGAGATCGTTTGGATCGCGTCCCCGAAGCAAATGAAAAAGCGTTGCCTGTTGTACGGCGCCAGAAATGTCGAGAAACTCAGCTCCACTTCCAATCCAACTCCCAAGAATATTTCCACCCTCGGTGTAATAGCCCTGGCAGTAATAGGAGGCGATTTCACCAATGCCTTTAGAGTTGTGAATCGACACTGAAAAAAGATTTGCTGTAAGCATCTCATTAGGTGCCTTTGGACGGAAATTTGTCGCGAATCAGTTCTTTGGCTGCTTCGGGGGTGGTCGAGCCAATTTTGGTAAGGCAGTAATAGAGGACTCGTCGCTGCGAGGCCTCAAGGACTTCTAGCCTTTTAATGAGCTTGGCTGAGTTCTCGAGCAGGTCCTCCAAGACGCTCGTGAGTGACTCCGTATCAGGTTGACTTACAGAGGCAATTACCTGTCCCCTGACCCAATTCCCAATTGATATTCCGCACTGCGCAGCTCGCTCTTCAGCAGCTTCAGCGATGGTTACCGGAAGCCGAAAGCTAATGGATTTACTTCTTCGATTTGAGTTCAATTGCATACACCTTTGCATACAGAAGTTGAGCTTATTATTGATTGCTTAAACGGGTGACTTGAGCGACGTCTGAGTGCACGCTGTGCCTGGGTCTGACATCATTCGTCAAGACTCCCTTGTTTTCGTAACATTGGCTGTACTCTGGTTAGCCAGCGCCTTACGGTGCTTAGCTCTTGAAATACATGCCGGTCCTTGCTTCTTTCGCTTCGAGGCGTAGCAGAGTAATGGGCGAACTCCTCATCCCAATAGTGGCTTACAAGGGCTTGAATCGCGTGCACTACTGATTCAGGTACTCGGACTGTTCCCTTGTGCTTTATTGGTTCGATGCTGCTCATTTCTGCTACTCCTCGTCGCTTAGTATCTGGCATCAAAAACGACATCCTTGTCGCTTCTGATACCTGCTCTCAAATCAATCCTCGTGCCTCAACATCACTGTTAGGACTGGTTCGAGATTGTCCCCCGGGCCACGCTGGACCCTGAAGGCAATTTCCTTTACCACGCTTTCGTTTCTCGCCATTTCGATGGAAAAAAACGATACGCTGTCATCACTCCTTTCAACTGCTCTAACCGCACAATTGAGAAGTTGCTTTAAGCGATGATTTTCAGTACCCCAATCTGAAAAAATCGGAGCACCGACAAATTCCGACCACACGCCAGGCGTTACCACCGTGTGAAGTGTGATCCCGATATCTCGGGCTGCTTCTGACACATCAATCAAGACACCATCCTCTATTGCCTCTGCTCTTGAATAGGCTGATATAACATCAGCATCTTCAAATGGAGCAGCCTGCGGGAAGGCATCAAAATCAACGTTTCCAAATCCGCTCATCAAGTTAGCAATAGTTTTTTTCCAATCTTGCATGATTCGTCCTCCTATTGCTCATCCGCTGATTCAGTTGTGCGTTTTTGCAAGTCTCGCTTGACGCACTCCAGAATTTCAATCAGATGGGTGACATCGCTTTCACCGTTTAGGACATTGGAGTCATGCCATTCACCGTCAGCGCTTCGGTAGCGCCGATTGATTTGGACGTTATAAAAAACCTTGCCGTCCTTTTCGTTTTCAAACGTGGATGCCTTAACCTGTCCCAATTGCTTGGAGTAGATAGGGGCGTTTCCAGCTTCCTTTTCCTTCGTTGCTCGTTTCATTTTTTTCACCTTACAAAGTGGGAGCCACCAAGATTCAGACTGCATCCGTAAGGATGCCATGGTCTGACCGGATTGAACTACTTTGCCGACTCCAGCGGCACGGACAAAGTCGCATTGCCAATCCGTATTTCGATAGGCAAATCCGATGGAATGGGAAGTAACGCAATGAGCCGATAAGACGGCCTCTCTGTAGTAGTCGCTACCTCATTAAGACAGCGTTGGAGTTCCTCAGGATTGTCAGCGCGAAAGTATGAGCCTCCCGTTCCAGCAGATAACTGCTTCAGAACATCCTCGTTCAAGTTGTCTGACTTTAGCCCGACAGAGAAAATCTTTGTTTGGGACCGTTTGGCTAGATCTACAATCCCTTGAACATTGGACGCCCCAGAGGATTCAACTCCGTCGGTTATTGCGATCAGGTGCCTGCGCTCAGATCTTGTAGCCAAGTCGGCTAGTACCTCGCGTAACGACCCATACAAAACCGTTGCTCCATTTGGTTCATCCGGTAAGCAAGCCGTCCGAAGAACGGTTTTGTCCGTTGTCCACGGCGTTTTTGGATGTGCGCGATCTGTAAACGTCCAGATTTTGTGCCACGTGTTTTTATTCGTTGCATTTACATACGATTCAACAGCAGCACAGGCCTTGGTATCAGCGACTCCCTTCATTGATCCAGACTTGTCCTGGAGAATGGCTACTGCTCGCTTCTCGCCTGAAAGCGAGTGTTTTTGCACTACAACTGAAGACAAGCGTTCGCCTCCAATTGAAAGTTCAAAGTCAATCCGGGAGAGTCCTTCCAGGAACTGACTAGTTTGAGCATCGACGACTGAGAGATCTATGTGACGGTAATTCGTTCCACTAGTGCTATTGAGAAGACTCAATGCAACGGGGGACGAATCAGTCATTGAGGTACATTCTTCCGCAGCATCGATTTTCTTTGTATCGCGACTTGTCGAATACGACTTTAGAAACGCTCGCGTATCCAATAGATATTGAGATTGCAAGCGAGGATCGATTGCAGTGCGTTCATATCGAGTCTTCAAAACATCAAAGTGCTGGTCTATGAGCGTCGCGTGTTCGCTCTTCAGGCTTCTTAACTGGTCGGTACTACGAGCAGATGCGAGGCGATAGTACACCGCAAAACCAGCTGGAATAACCATCAAGGCGAAAACTATGGAGTAGTAGATAGCCCGCAAACCAAAACCTTCCCAACTCGCGGGAGTTCGAGGGTCGGGTGCTGAGAGCTCCGGAATATCGTCTAGCGTAGGGTTGTTAAATCGATAGTTCATTATTTGAATTCCTTTTGTGTCAATGCGAATGGTTTAGTTGCGAATCAGGTCGACTGGTTTGAACGAAACGGTCCTAGTCATAGGGTCGTAGTGAATCCCAAGGCGACCGAGGTGCGATGTGCCGTTAGGAAATCGCAATTGAAAATTCTTAGAGCCCAAAGCCCGTGCGAGATCGGACTTTAGGATTCCCGGGAAAAGGGACTCGACATCGGTGAAGCGTTGGAAGTTAAAAATCACTACCGCCGCTCCGCATCCGTTGGAGTCACAAAAGAAGACCAATCCATTTGGGTCGAGCTTTAGAATGGCTTCCGCCAATAGCTCACCTTCTTTTGCTTCCATTTGGGGAAGAACATAGTAGGCAGGGCCTGACTTGGTGGTTGCCTTCGCGCCCAGTGGGGGCGACACATGAGTTGGCTTTCCGTAAACGATGCTATACGCGATTGACTCGAATCGAGCCGTTTTAGAGCCGACAATCAGTTGCAATCCTGCTCGTGTAATTG
>JBEBHM010000402.1:0-7866 GCA_040080875.1 Pirellula sp. | reverse complement strand
TTCACCACTTTGCAAGGTAACTTCGAGCCACACTTCGTTGGAGTCAACGGTTCCCTGGGTGAATTCATGACCAACTTTGAGGGTTCGAACAACTGTTTCGAGCAAATAGCTCGCGCCTCGCTTTAGCGACGGGACGAGAGGGCGAACGGGGCCAATCACTTGGCTATCGACCGCCGCGTTTTCCTTGACACCAAAGATATCGACACGCATCGTGCCTTCCAAGAATTTTTTGTGCTTATCCTCGACCTGATCCAGATAACCTCGCAAGAAAGGTAGGCCAGTATTACCGGCTGCGAACGTGTGATCATGGATCGAGTATTTGCCGTTGGCTCCCTCAAATAATTTAGCGCCAAAGTCATTGGATTCCGCGAGTTGCATATGGCAGGCAGCACATGCTTTTTGGGCCTTATCAGGATAGTAGAAACTTCGCGCACCGTGCCCAGAGACACCGCTCGACAACCAAGAATCATAGTGGTTTTGTCCTCGCAAAAAATCTTTATAGTTGTTCAGCGCGTACGGCAGATGGACTTTGTGGCACGTCGAACAGAACTCGGAAGTCTTGTGAAAGTCCTTTAGAAACGTCTTCTTGTGAAAGGCAGGCTTGGCCTTGATGAGTTGCTGGTTGACCCATTGCAAGACCGAGTTATCGCTAAATGCAAAGGGGTAGTGCAGCGGTTCCTCAATAGTGAAGTCAGCGTTGCCCCGGGTGGAGTTGATGTTGGTGATGGCGTGGCAAACCGTGCACGTGATTCCAGCTTGTGAAGTGGGATGATTGACATCATCAAAGTGTGGGTCATCGAAGGCACCACTGAAGAATGGTACGGGGTCGTGGCATCCGGCGCACCAGCGCGAAGCTTTGACATTGCCATCTCGTTTCAGCGATGCTTCCCTCGTTTCGCGCACGCTCACGAGGTATGCCGGATTGTTGAACGAACTGAAGCGGTGTGCGCTATGCGTCCAATGTTTGTATGCATCCGCATGGCATTTCAAGCAATACTCATCATTGTCGAGTACTTTTGCGGAAACGAAGGCACCGTTCGAGGTTCGTGCGAGCGATGGCTCAAAATACTTGATTCCTTCGGTCGAGCCAATCTTGTTCCACTCGCGGGGATCTTGCACATGCAATGAAACCATGATCGCGACCGACGCGATCGCGACGGCACCATAAGCGATTCCAAGTTTCCATTTGATCTTTTGTCCCACCAATCGGTGCAGCCAGTACAGCCAAATGGCGCCAACGGGGCCGAGCACATGCAACCAGTAGACCACCGACCGCATCGCAGGCTGCTTGAGATCAAAGACACCTCCAAGCCTTACTAGCAACACTCCAGTTCCCAGAACCACGAGGCTGATGACGAAAAGCGCGTAGCCCACGCGGATGGCGCGTTTGTTCTTTCGCTTTCGAGCAGTCAACAAATGAATCAGCCCAAACACCAAGAACGGAATGAGAAACAAAAAGCCCAACACAACGTGACCGAGAAACATGGCCATGTAAAATTGGTTCTCGTACGATTCGCCCCGTCGCCATTGGAGAAAAGTGATCGTCGCGAGGTAGAGTGAGTTGGCGCCAAGCAATGAGAGCATGGCAAAGAGCACAAACAGCAATCGTTTTAATTTCGGGCCGATCGCAGGGACGTAGACCCGTTTGGCCGTCGTAGGTGTCACTGCTTCACTATTGCTTCTAGAGACCTGGGTAGATCAGCGGACACTGGACTCCCCATTGCCCACGCGTATATCATTTTCTGGTGTGGATCTGCAATCAACAAGCGATCCCGATCGATCGCAAGTCCGACCGGATTTTTTAGCGGTTCTCCACTCCATATTTTGATAGGCTTGCCCTCGAGTGGAATCTTCCAAACCGATTTAGCATACCCATCGCACAAATAGGCATTTCCCTGCGGGTCAAGAACAATTTGGTGGGCAAACTCGAACAATGGTTCGCCGACGATCACTTCGCTGGTTCGTTTCTCTCCGAACCTGAGAAGGGGGTGTTTCGAATTGGAAAGAACCCAAACTCGATCTTGCGAGTCAACCGCAATTCCACGCGGTGCCGGGGTTTTGACAAACTCGGTAACGGCTCCTCCATTTCCAGGGACTTGAAAGATGCAGTGTCGTTCCAAGTCAGCCACCAAGAGGTTTCCTTGACGATCGATCGCGATGGACATAGGAATGCCAATGGCACCTTGCGTCAACGGATGAGGATTCCCCTTTTCGTCGAATCGATAGATTTCTCGAGTTGCCGAATCGCCTGCATACAGTGTTCCTTGGTTATCCATTGCCAGGCAACGGACCGCGTTCAATGGCGTTCGAAATTTCTTTGAGCCTTGGAAAAAAATGGTCGGTGTACCGTTTTCGATCTTCCAAATCCCCGGCAGATTGCGATCCGCTACAAAGACGATTCCGGTCGGCCCGACTACGACAGCCAGGGGATACTGCATTGCATCCTCGCTGTGCGAAGAAGCGGGTAGTAAGGCAACGCAACCGATAACGAATACGCACCAACGGACAAACGAACTCATAGTGCGTCTCTTATTTGGTTCCAGAACAAGCCATGTTCCTGAATTCGAGTTTGAAATCGTTCCAAGAAATCACGGTGTATGGGAGTGGTTGGGAATGTCTCATCGGGGCCGTACGGATAACGTGTCATGGTGCGAAACGGAAGCGGCCCGACATCTTGTCCGTGAATTGTATTCAAGTCCGCGTCCTTGTCCCATCCTACATTGTAGATAATGAAATCTCTAACCCACCCGTCGGGAATCGGCGCAGTCGGCTCTGAAAACTCCAGAGTTAATTCATCACCTGCACCCATGACCACTTGCAAATCATCGGCTTGATCGACCAGTTCTAGCACGTTTCCGTACCGCGTAAATGCGCCGGTCATCGGTGGCCAAATGGACTCTTGAGTTGCGCGGTCGTACACGAATTGTTTGGGCGCATTGTTTGGTTGCGGAACCAGCGCAGAGAAACCGCGATAATGCAAATCGACGTTCACCAGCTTGAGTTTTGTGATTTGATAGCTATCAGGTTTTTGCACAGTTTCATTTTGTGTCCAGAATACTTCGTCCCAACAAAGCTCCATGTTGGTCACCACCCGAACACGGTGATCGGCCGACAAGAATTTTCCGGTCAGATCGATCGCGATCGTCTTGGTTTTTCCGCCGGGGAATCCGGCGTAGGGAATGACCTCGATCCACTCGCCCCGTTCATTGGGGACATGGATGGCTGGCGGTTTGAGTTGTGGACGAGTTGGATTCTCCGTCATCGCGAGATTGAGCGAGGTGCACGTTGGAAACACCCAACCCGTCAAGAACAAAACCACGTCGTCCGATTGTTGGCCGGTCGCGTTGAGGTCGATTTCCAGCCAATGATCCTCGACCAGCCCTTGATTAAATCCCCTGGTCCATGCTTTGGAATATCGCTGGTCGCGCTTTGATACGACTTGTGTCCAGTCGGTCCCGCGTTGGTCCAATACGGTTTTGGCGGAACGCCGATTCTCGACCGTGAAGACTCGAAACTGGGCAAGATCGGCTGGGCCAACCTTTTCGTTTGAATAAACATCGATTTCTTTTGGATGATCGATCGCCATCAGCTCGATGGTGTCAAAGTACGCAGCCTCCCAAAGTTCCTCGGTCACTTGCAATACGTATCGTCCGTCGCGGGGACGCATGAGCGAACCGTCAATCTTGAGATACTCCCATTCACGCGTTGGGGCCGCGACTCCTTGCGCAAATTGGAGTCCAATCGGGGCCGCCCACAAACAGTCGGTACAAAACTCGAATCGCTCGCCGTTCCACGCATAAAGATACGGACATGATCCACCAAGATTTTGTTGATCAAAAACGGTGGTGCGGTGACGAACATTCAAAACATTGTTTGGAATACCGTTGGTCCACAAAACTCGCATGACATCGGCGCCGGGTTGTTGACCAAGTCCGAATTTGGTCTTGGGCCCGCGAACAATTCGAGGCTGGTAATTTCTGTCGGACTTGAGTTCGATCAAACTCCCAACACCGTGCATGTTGCATCGCTCTCGAGGTGTCTGTTTACCATCTTCGTCTGCTCGAATCACCACTTCCAAATAGTTGTTCTTGTTGCCATTCACGTTTTCATGCCAATGCACGGCTCCGTCGGAGCGAAGGACGACCAAGTCATCGTCACCGTCGCGATCGATGTCGAGGATGGCGACCTGTTGGATGCTTTGATTTGAGGATAGGGCGCGAACGTCGATTTCAAGTCGTCCATCCGAACCGCCTCGAAACAACTCCATACCGGACTTGCCCCACACAAGCGAGTCGGCATGACCATCCAAATCAAAATCGTTGACTGCAATGCCATGCATGGGTTTGTCTGAGAGGCTGGTGACCGAGTCCGGAGTCCAAACATGGTTGCCAATCGATTTCATCGTCGCTAGTTTGGTGCCTTGCACGCCACAAGCGACTACGTCCCAACATGCGTCACTGTTAACATCAATGCACTCAAGTGCACGGCACGTCTTTTCTAGCTTGCCGCCCCAATTCAAATCGCGAGCCTTATAGCGGCCATGCAAATTGTTGTCTAAAAAAATGGGGGAATCGCCATCCGACCCCAAAAGAAAGTCGTTTAGGACGTTACGGTCCAAATCCATCGCTAAGATCGATTCGATTTGAACAGATGATGGAGGGAGCGAAGAAAACTGCGTGATGTTTGCAAACGTCCAATCCCCTCGATTCGACCAGAACGAAAGTCCTTGTTTGGATGCAAACACCAAATCGAGATCGGAATCATGATCTAGATCGATGACGGCAACGGCACGAACACCTCGAATTTCCGAAAAGTCGCCTGACTGAGGCACTAGGACAAGCGTTCGGCTACCACCCTCCAAAGCCAAATCGTTCCGATAGAGCCGAACGCCTTTCTCACCATACGCGATTAAGTCAACGTCTGTGTCGACATACTTGGCCGTGATCGAACTCGTGGAGTCAGGTGCGATTGTGGTTGGTAGAGCAGAGGCTGGCAGCTCATCTTTGCGAAATTGGTAGTCGTGGTCCAGATCGGCCATGACGAAACCATGGACATTTATGTCCGTCGTAACAGAGGCTAATTGGATCGCGGGCTGTCCGCCCTGTCGGATAGACCAAACATCGATTTTTTGCTTCTCAGCACATACCAGATCCAAGTGGCTATCGAGATCGAAATCTTCTGCGGCCAAGCCCGTTGCGGCCTGAGTGACTTGGGCCAATGGACCCTTGTCTGCAAATTGTTGTTCATGATTAGGCTTCGGTCGTTTGGAGGGCTTCGGTTGACGGGACGCAAACTCCAAACGGACGTAGTCGAGAACATGGGGAAGCAATTGGTTTCGGTCGTTTTGGTAAGCGATCTCGCGGATCAATAAATTCTTGAGAAAGGCGAGTTGCGTTTGCGAGGATTTCCAATCCGATTTCTTCCAAGCGTCAATCGACTTGTCGAGCAACGTTGCGAGTGGGCTGTTGGTACGAGCCGTCAAGGGTCGAAAGAGTTCGCGACAACGTTCCGCCTCTGGAACAAGCGCTGCGTCGCCATCTTTGGCAAGCGAATCCAAGAATGCTACCGAGAGGACTAAGTTATTCGGTGCCAACTTGAGCGCGGACGAAAGGGCGGAGCGAATCTCCGAATCGAATTCCGGATTAGATTCGGCACGTAACAACTCAATCAACTGAAAGTACGTATCGGGACGTGCATGGGTTGTTCGAACCGCGTTTCGAAGAAGCTTAATGGCCGATTCGCGTTCATTCTTGTGTTCGTGATAGCGGCTTGCGATGACATCCGCATCGGGTTCCGATGGAGAAAGTTTGCGGAGCTGAGAGATGCTTGCCTCGAACTCTTGGCACAGCGCCGTGAACTCCGTCGCCGAATCCACCGCATCGGTCAACTTGATTCGAGACAGCAACACGATCGACAAATTCTGGAACCCAAGCGGTTCGGTAGGCATGCTCTTGGTAATACGCCGAAATCCGTCGGCAGATTCGTTTAGCTGACTACCTAGCTTGTCGGACTCAGCGTAGTTTTCCAGCAATGCGATGGATCGTGCGGCGACTGGCCGGAGATCCACGGACTGATCGACTTTGTTCGCAAAGCAACCTAATAAGCAACTCGAGAGGAGGCCAGCGACGCAAAACAAGTTGCTGGTTATCTTATTCCATGAACGTGGAAATCTGGACATTCTCACCTCCATTCGGAGTGACGAGTGCGTCGAGTACGACTTGCGAAACGTTGGATGGAATTCGCAACGATTCTTTGTCCACCGTCACGGCTGTAAAACTTCCCTGATGGAGACCTCCGAGATCTGTCATAGGAGTATTGCCCACCTTCAATCTTCGACCGATGTCGATATCGCCCGGTTTGCTCCACGTGGTGTTGTTTTTGGTTTCGACCACCAAGATCGTTTGTTTGTCGATCCTCGAGTTAGACAACGGGCCGGCGGGTGGAAACAGTGTGCCGGCGCCTGTGATGAGAGCGTAGTTTGTTTCGAAGTTACTGAAGGCATCGACCGAGTTTGGACTAGCGAACTCGTTTGGCATTCGGCGGACCAAGTTCATATTAGACGGGCTGTCCCAGGCTTGGGTCAGCTCAAACTGGTTGTACAGATCTTCGTATCCCATGAACGGCAAAATCAGCACTCGCCATGAATAGAGCGGTTTGCCTGCATCATCGAAGACAGTCGGCGTTGGAAATTTTCCATGTTTATCGCAGTATGCGTTGAGAGCTTCGACAATCGTCTGCATGTTTTCCAGATCTCTGGCTTGCGCAATTCGGCGCATGCGATGTTGCAGACTTGGCCAAGCCAACCAAAAAACAAGCAGCCCCATAAGCAGTACGGTTGCAACGACCGCAGAACCGACCATGGCAGACATCCAGTTCGGTTTGCGAACGATGTGCTTGCGTTTTTGTTTGGCGGTCAAATCCATCGACGGCACAAGTACACCGCGCTCGTTGAAGTGAGGCATCGTTACTTGTTTGCCACACTCCACGCATGGCCCCGATTGACCAGCATAGCTGTCCAGCACTTTGGTCTTGCAATGGCAATACGGACAGACGAATTCGAAGGGCATTTTTCAGCTCAGTCGCTTGGTGCCAATGAATTGATAGTACGGAGTACGGACGAGGGGCAAATAAGGAATTTTAGCCCGGTGTTCGCCTAGCATGTTCGTTTCGAATCGACTCTGCAAATAAGGAACATGGTCCGGACTTGGAAAGACATTATCGCTGGAAAACCAAACGGGCCAGAAATTCCTGGTAGACCAACTATGGCGTTGGAGTCCGTCAGAAGCAAACTTGCGCGAGACATAAAAATCAACCACCCCGATTTTCCCACCTGGCTTAAGAATACGCAACGCGTTGTCGATCGCAGCAAACCAATCAGGAATCATGGTCAGCGAATAGGAGAAAGTGACAACGTCCGCAAATCCCTCGGGTGGAGTCCAAGTGGTCGCGTCGCCTGCAATGGAAATCACATTTTTCCAACCCTTGCGTTCGCTTCGCTTGTTGACGATCCCCAAAAGGGATGTGGCTAAATCGACCACATAAAGCTTTGTGTACCGAGAAATGTTCGGCCCAATAAACTCAAGGTTGGCTCCCGTGCCACCACCGAAATCGATCCAAACCTTTGGTTCGCTTGTTGTCTCGGCTTTCCCTAAGGTTTGATAGACCAGTTCCCGCCCTTGCAGAAGCCGCTTTCGGAAATCGTCGTAACCCTCGGCTTGCCCAGAATAGAAACTCTCCATGCGCTGAGCATGATCCTGGCCCCGAACTGGACGAAGGACCAGGTGATAAAGAATCTTGAGATCATTGCGTATCGACATGCTTACTCAATTGATAAGTGTAGAGCGATTGTCTCAATCGTCGGCCGTG
>JBEBHM010001158.1:0-2052 GCA_040080875.1 Pirellula sp. | reverse complement strand
AAACCGAGCTTACCCTTTTTGTTGATCCACGGTGACGCCGATAAAGTTGTACCGCTTTCCCATTCGCAGAAACTCGTCAAGGCAATTCAAGCCGACGGCGGTTCCGCAGAACTGATCGTGAAGGCGGGTGGCGGCCACCCGTGGCTAACGCTTCCCGAGGAGGTCGCAGTGATGGCAGATTGGTTTGACAAGCAGCTCAGATAGAAAATATTGCCACACCTTAAACCGCCATCTGGAGGCCTGAAAGCTAGCTAATACTACAGCGCATATGTGGCGACTTTTGCTCCGCAAAATCGGCTGCGGGCCTTCTATCGGCAGCCTCAACGCTATCCTGCAAGTTGCCTTCTTCCGTGCTGGATAAAACGATCTAGAAAATTAACAAGATGCTCTAAGGACACGTGTTTTCGCTCGTTGCCGTCAAACCTCGTGGTATACTTTGACCATGGTTACTTCAATTCTCGATAAAATGTTGCAACCGGCTACCGACGAGATGCCTCCGGAATTCGCACGCAAACTTCTAGGGCTGCGTGCCGATCAAGAACTTCAGGCAAGAATGGAAGAGCTGCGTTTAAAGGCTAACGCAGGGAACATTTCCAGCGACGAAGAACTTGAGTACAAAGAATTTGTTGAAGCAATTGACATTATTTCGCTGCTCCAAGCGAAAGCCAGACGAATTCTTTCCGCGAAGAAAGACTAGTAATGTTCCCGGCTACGCGCGCTCAAATTCGGGAACGTGCGGAATTCAGGTGCGAGTATTGTCAGATGCCAGAAGCAGCAACTCCGTTCATCTCCTTTCATATTGAACATATTGTTGCACTGCAACATCTGATCGATGACAGCCTTGAGAACCTAGCATTAGCCTGTGATCGCTGCAATGCGTACAAAGGGCCCAATTTGTCAAGTATCGATCCGGAAACGAAGTCGATCATCGTTCTGTTTAATCCTCGCCGCGACGAGAGTGAGCACTTTGATTTGAAAGTTGGCCTTATTGTGGGAAAAACGGCAATGGGAAGAACCACCGTTCGCCTGCTGAATATGAATGCACCCCGACGAGTTGAACTCCGATTGGAGTATTTAGATTTAGGACAATAGGTTAGCGAAATGTTAAGCAATGATGTCGTGAACGACGTTGCCGTGAACATCGGTCAGACGAAAATCGCGGCCGGCGTATCGGTGTGTCAGTTTGGTGTGATCGAAACCTAACAAATGCAAAATGGTCGCGTGGAGATCATGCACATGTACCTTGTTCTCGATCGCCTGGAAGCCAAACTCGTCGGTCGCGCCGTGTATGTGCCCGCCCTTGACCCCGCCGCCAGCCAACCACATGGTGAATCCATAGTGATTGTGGTCCCGACCGCTGTTGGTTCCCGCATTAGCGCCAGGTTTAGGAAGCTCCACCGTGGGTGTTCTTCCAAATTCGCCACCCCAAATCACGAGCGTGCTGTCCAGCAGCCCGAGTTGCTTGAGGTCGCGCAACAACGCACCGATGGCCTGTGAGCATTCACCCGCTAGCTTGCGATGGTTCTCTTCGATCTTGTCGTGGCTATCCCAAGGTTGCCCTTGACCATGCCACAACTGGATATAGCGAACTCCTCGTTCAACCAGCCGACGGGCTATGAGTATTTGTTTGGCTTGCACCGTATCTCCATACATCTCGCGAATCGATTTCGGTTCGCGACTAATATCGAATGCCTCGCTGGCTTCCATTTGCATACGGTAAGCTAACTCAAAGCTCTGCAGCCGAGCTTCCAGTTCCGCATCTTGCTGTCGAGCTTCTTGGTGCCGGCGATTGAGCGTTTGCAGCAGATCCAATTGACGACGTTGCTCGTCTCGGCTGATACCCGAGGCGTTGCGAATATTTGCGATGAGTTTTTCGATCGCTTGGTTCTTGGTGTTGACATAGGTACCTTGAAACGCACCCGGCAGGAATCCGGATTGCCAGTTTTCGGATCCTTTAATGGGATATCCACCAGGGCACATGGCGATGAAGCCAGGCAAATTTTGATTCTCGCTCCCAAGTCCATACGTTATCCATGAGCCAACCGAAGGTCG
>JBEBHM010001157.1:0-2053 GCA_040080875.1 Pirellula sp. | reverse complement strand
TCGATAGGCCGATCAAACCAAGCCCGAAGAAACAGCCTCGCCATCCAATCCACGGAATCGGCCAAAGCAAATTGGGGATGATGAATGAGAAACTTGCCCCGATCGGAACTCCCAAATAGTAGAGGCCGGCTGCCAATGATCGCTGGCGTGGATGAAAAACATCGGCTAGCATCGCGATGGCTGCGGGTGTCAACGTCGCTTCGCCAAACGCGACAAAAACGCGAGCGAACGCAAGTTCCGAAAAATTATGCGCCAAACCACTCGCCGCCGTCGCTCCACTCCAAATAAGTAACCCCATGGCGATCAATCGAGGACGATGTGTGCGGTCGGCCAGGGTTCCTAAATACAATCCGGCGACCGAGTAGACGATCGAAAAAGAATAGCCAGCCAGCAATTGATTCTGGAGGACTGTCAAATGCAGATCTTCGCCAAGCGGGATTTGCAAGCTGGTGATCAACTGTCGATCGACGAAATTAAAGACATGGAGCCGAATCCTGGCTTGATGACGACATTATGTTGATACCACCCTAATTGTGTTGCTCACCGATCGCGAACCAATTTACCGACCGAGGGGTAGGTTCGCAAGACGGGATCCTCGTGTGGTCTATTGGGTTTCAACCAGTCGGTGTTGGAAATAGTCGAGCATTGCTTTGTCCGCTTTTTCAGCGTCTGCTCCTTTGAAACCATGGCCTGCACCTTCCATGGTTAACAACTCTGCCTCGACACCAGCCGCTTTTAGTTTGTCGACGATCCATACCGCTTGCTCGTGGGCAACATATTTGTCTTCGGTGCCGTGAATGCACAGAGTTGGCGCTGCGTCGGGCGTGACCCAATAAAGAGGACTACCCACGATATGACGCTGACGATGCGTCTCGAGATTGCCACCAAACCATAACGGAAGAACTTCATGCGCGTCGACACTTTTGCCATACGATTTCGTGAAATCACTTGGACCGTAAACATTGACCACACAAGTTACATGGCTGGGCTGTTCAGGGTTGCCGCCGGTGCCTTCAAACTCAGGCACATTGGCTGTCACCCCTAAAAATTGTGCCAAGTGACCGCCAGCGCTTCCTCCGGTAACACCAATCCTCGCAGGATCGATATTGTATTTGGATGCGTTGGCACGCAACCATCGAACGGCTGCTTTGCAGTCATACACTGCGGCAGGAAACTGATTTTTGGGCGCTAAGCGATAGGTGATGGTAACAGCAACAAAGCCTTTTTCTGCCAGTACTTTGCATTGGCGATCATAACTCTCTCGCTTGCCAGCGCGGAATCCACCACCGTGGATGCACAAAATAGCCGGTCGCAAACCACTATCCGTTTTTGGACGTGCCATGTTTAGAGCCAACGATTCGCCGCCGGGCGTCGAATAGACAATTCCTTCCTCCCAGATCCAATTGTCAGGTTCGGTAGGTGCCGCGTCCCCTCTACCGATGAAGACAAGTGAAAGGAGTAATCCAACACTGGTAAATAAATACAGTTTGCGAATCATCATAGGTCTCTCAGAGTTTGGCGGGCGTTTTTTGAATTCTTCGGTGGAAAGTCCAGTTTCCCAACATGGATTTTAGCACGTACACGACGTTCGGCGCAGAGGCATATAGTACAATCGAAACAGAATACGCACGCAGCTCCAACTTCGTAGAAATTAATCCTATGCGTTATCAGGCAAACAATTGCATCGGCTCGCTAAAGTTCGCAAAGGTAGTTTCGGTGATGGTCGCCTTTCTCCTGAACATCCCAGGATCAACATTCGGACAGATTGTCAAACCGGACGATGCTCCTAAACCGTTATCGCCAAAGGAAACCGGCCAAAGATTTAAAGTTCCTTTCGGGTTTCGCGTACAGCTGGTCGCGAGCGAACCGCTTGTACGTGAGCCATCCGGCGTTTGCTGGGACGAACACGGAGATCTCTATGTGTGCGAACTGCATGGATACAATGTGGAGGGACAGTTTGACATCGAGGAGCTGAATAAAACCGGACAACTGGATCGGGTTGTTCGACGTATTCAAGCGGACGAACGACATAAAAAAGCGGCTGAGGCTGAAA
>JBEBHM010001156.1:0-2054 GCA_040080875.1 Pirellula sp. | reverse complement strand
ATTCAATCCACGCATCCGCATCCGACAACGCCGTCGCGATGGCGCGTTGTTCGGCAAGCGTGTGGGGAAGCGGGATCACGATCCCGCGAAGCGAGTTGCCGTCGATGCTGGGGAATGTTGACCCTGTCGTCGCAGCCAAAATCATAGCAACAGCGGAAACGACTTGATTACTCAGGTAGGAAGTATCGTTTTGCGCATTGGCTCGTATAGATGCTACACCTCGACCAATCGCATAAGTGTCATCGGCAAAATTCGTTCGGCCGGTCGAGCTTCCACGAACGCAGATGAGCAGGTCGCCGACCTTACAGAATCTTGCTGGCTCTGTCGTCCACTGAATTTTGATCGGATGCTTTTCCGTGAACTCAGTCGGGCCGTTGATTAGTGCAGTTCCTCTCTCATTACGGTTGTAGGTCGATCCTGGTGGGGATTGCCCCATGACCACCACACCGCATTTACCAAGTGGGATTTCATCCCAATCCGCCGGGATGACTCCAACTTCCGTCTGTTTGTATCCCTTCTTCATTTCCATGCGAATCCCATCCTCTCCAAATGGCTATTCACTTTGGCTTCCAGTTCGGCAACGCGGTTCGTTACTTCGGGCAACGCCGATTCATAACGCTCGGCAAGTTCCTTCACTCGCTGCGTTAGCTGCTGGCTGATGCGATCCATTTCACCGTGGATGGCAGCGTCGAGCGTCGCCAGCCATTTGTTATCCACGACTAGCGACTTGACATCGGCATCGTCCAGCTTCGCGTACTGGGCATACGCATTGGCATCAAGAGCCGCTTCCGCATCCTTGATCTGCTTCTTCAGATCCGCTTCCTGTGTGTTCAGATTCAGCCAGTCGTTAAGCACAGCCGCTTCGTCTTTCGCTTCTTTGTCGCCTTTGATTTCCTTGAGGCGAGCCGCCACGTTGGCTTTGTTGACCTTATCCAGTTCGGACAGCAAACCTTCTTCGCCGCCATGTTCCTCCTCAATCTCAGTGAGCTTGCTGGTGACGCTTTCTAGTTGGGAGCTAAGAGCATCGATCGCCGCTTGCTCCTTCACAAAATACTTGGCGACGATCAGCGGCTTGGGCACCAGATCACAAGCCCAACCCTTGTCCCGCTCCTTGCCTTTCTTGTCCGTCTCGATAACGCGGTACGGTTCAGCTTTCCAGCCATCGGCAGCGATTAAATAGCAATCGTCCTGCATCACTGCCGACCAGTAGTCCAGCAAGTGCTGGTAGATGTCGTAGGAGTCGATCAGCGGTTTTTCCAGATAGTGTTTCAGCAAGCCTTCGGCGAGTGCGGCAATCACTTCCTTGGGATGACAACCTGTTGCCAACTCCTTCAGTTTTTTGGACGACTTCTTTCGCCAAGTGTCGAAATGCTCTCCCATCCCCGCAATGAACGTAGCGAACTCGGGATGGTCGTAGATCGCGGTCTTGATGTCGGACTTATCAACTTTCAGATTGACGTATCCCTTGCGGTTTTTCTTAAACAGCGATTGCTGCAAGCCCGGACAGACAGCCCAATAGCGATCCAACGCTTCGACATCGGCTTGGGGAATGCCACCTTTCAAATGCCCGTCGATGTCTTGCCGATCTTCGACTTGCTGGCTATCGATGTAACGCGGCAGATTGAGGTTGAAGTCGTTCTTCTCGATCTCGGCAAGCGGAACCATGCGCGAATACTTGGCAACTTCTTGCTGCTTGTTGAAAACATCGACGATCTTGTGGATGTCCTGGTCGCGGAGTCGGTTCTTGGGACCATCTTTGGTAAAGCCACTGCTGGCATCGACCATAAAGATCCCCTTGCGAGCTTGAGCGTGTTCCTTGTCGATGACGATGATACATGCCGGAATGCCAGTGCCGTAAAACAAGTTGGCTGGCAAGCCGATGATTCCTTTGATATAGCCCTTGCGAATCAGGTTGCGACGGATGTCGGCTTCGGCATTGCCACGAAACAGCACGCCGTGCGGCAGAATACAGGCTCCCTTACCGGTGCTCTTGAGCGTTCGCACGATGTGCAACAGGTAGGCATAGTCGCCCTATTTTGCAGGCGGGACACCGA
>JBEBHM010001155.1:0-2055 GCA_040080875.1 Pirellula sp. | reverse complement strand
TGATGCAAGCTCAGAAAAAGCCGCTTTCACATTCACTTCGGAATCAACATGAGCCTTGGTGAAGACAGCCTCTAATCTTGGGCTTGCTACCACAACAGTAGGTTTTCCGGTTGCCGAACTGTGCGCCTCAGCGAGTCGAGCAGAATAGACATACGGGGCATTCGGCACCAAGTTGTCTTGCAACATTTGCGCGGAGCTTGGGGAGGACCAAGGAATGGTGAAGTTACTCGTTTCTGGCTCAATCTTTGCGTTGAATGGTCGAATTGCGCCCAAGCATTGCTCGCCCACTATTCTCTTGTCGTTCTCACCATAGACCGAGATGACAGCCCAAGCAAGTGTTGCCCTACCCCGAATCTCAATTCTTCCTCCTTTGGGTTGCACGTCGCCTTGCAATTCGGGAGGATAGATGTATTCATTTGCTTTCTCATTCCCTCCGTTGGTTGCCAACTCACGAAAAGTAGTACGCATCTCCCGAATCTTGCTGTAGAAATCATCGGGCACCTTGAGAGGCAACATGCCCGGCAGAGCATCGGTGCCGTAGTCTGCATAAACCGTTCCGTCGTCCTGAGATTTCCAATCAGCTTCTGAAATTTGGTCGCGAAAGAGCTTGAAGATTGCGACTCCTATCTCCGGGAACTCGGTTTCTTCTGTTGTTCCAGCCGCAAAATACGCGGCCTTCCATTCTCCAACAAGCTTCTCGAACTCGTTAAAATTGGGCTTCCCTGAAGTTGCATTTTCGAACGCCTCGACCATGAACCTGACTTGTCGGTCATGAAGTTCTAGTTCTTCTTCTTTTGGCTTTGCAGGAACAAGACGCTTCTCGTTGTTTGGATCAATCATGCCGCCGACAAACAGCGGCAAATCTGGAGATAGAGAACTGGGTTCAGCTCCCGCGATGATAAGAGTTTCTCGATTGATATCTCCACCGAATAGCCAATCGGCTTTGTACTGCTCGCCGACATTCACCATCACCGCTGCCTGCGGCTGAATTGCCAAAGCCAAAATTAGCGAAAGCACTAGAACCTCAACTGACTAAAACAGTTCGCGGAGCGGGCCAGTGCTGTCGCCCAGCTTTTCGACCGGTGCGCCAAGCCGACCCAACATTGAAACAAATAGGTTCGACATCGGCGTGTTCGGTTGATAAACGCGGTGCAAACCGGTCTTCAATGTCCCCGCAGCCCCGCCAGCAATCAAAGTCGGCAAATCGTCGTGGTTATGCCGGTCGCCATCGCTGATTCCAGCCCCGAAAACTACCATACTATTATCGAGCAACGTCCCCGAATCCTCTTGAATCGAATCCATCCGCTTGAGGACATAAGCCAGTTGCTGCATGTGGAACAGGTCAATCTCCTTCTTCTTGCGCATCTTCTCGGGGTCGCGTCCGTGGTGGCTCACGTCGTGGTGACCATCACCAATCCCAATCTCAGGATACGGCCTGTTGCTGCCGTCGTTGGCAAACATAAACGTCGAAATTCTTGTCAAATCGCCTTGGAAAGCCAACACCATCATGTCGCCAAGCAAGCGAATATGCTCGCCTCTATCGCGTGGGATTCCGGCCGGTGGTGCCGCGATTCCATCCAAGCTCATCAAGCCATTTTGTTGCTCGGTAAGTTGAAGGCGACGCTCGATTTCTCGAACTCCAGTTAAGTATTCGTCAAGCTTTTGCTGGTCTCTGATACCAAGGCGTCCTCGCAGGGTTTCAGCGTCTTCAGTGACAAAATCGAGGATGCTACTTCGATAGAGCCGCCGATTCTCGCTGCTGACGGTTTGCTCGACTGTATCGCCGTTCCCGAACAAGCGCTCAAACAAAGCGCGAGGCGAAACTTCTTTTGCGACGGGTGTATGCGCACCGCTCCAACTCACGCTGCTGCTGTAGGCGCAAGAGTAACCGCTGTCGCAATCGCCAGCCATGGCACCGCGCTCGCATCCGATTTCCAGAGATGCAAATCTCGTCTGCTTGCCCACCAGTTGAGCCGCTACTTGGTCAACGCTGATTCCGGCTTCGATGTCGCTTCCGGCGGTTTTCTTGACGTGAACGCCAGTCAGCCACGTTGC
>JBEBHM010001154.1:0-2056 GCA_040080875.1 Pirellula sp. | reverse complement strand
GCGTCGATCAATGCCTCGGATGCACTGATAATTCCCGATCTGGCTGGACAAAGGCATTTTCGGTTGATAATTTGAAGTTGAAGTTGTTATTTGAGTCCAATCATCCGCATTCTGGTTTCAATTGTATCCACTGATTTCAATTACTAACCGAATATCCGAACAACTCCTCTATGAAGGATACCCCATGAGTAAACGGCCCCTTGATGCATCTTGGACAAACTGGCTTACGGAAAACCTTGCACGCAATTGTCCACCCCAAGAATTGCTGGGGATCCTTTTGGATAGTGAATTCACTGTCGAGTCGATTCGACAAGCCATGGGGGATCGATTCCCTGAAAACTCTCCGTTGCTCGGAGCTGAGGCAAGCCGAATTGACTACCGTGGCATCGCGGATGTTGCGATCGTTGGGGGAAAACAATTCGCGGCGGACAAGCTGCAACTCTATACGATCCAGGATTTTCTTAGCCATGACGAGTGTGATGAACTCGTCATGATATCTGCCCTGAATCTGCGTCCTTCAACCATTACAACGGGAGATCGGGACCGAGGATATAGGACGCGCACCACTTGTGAACTGAGTTTAATTTCAGACCCCGTTGTTGCGAAGATTGACGAAAGGATCGCACATGCGCTCGGGATTCAACTGTCCTACTCGGAATGCATTCAAGCGCAACGATACGAAGTCGGTCAGCAGTTTAAGCAACACACAGACTACTTCGAACCTGGAACGACGGAATACGACAAGTTTGCCAATAGCATGGGAAATCGCACATGGACCTTTATGGTCTATTTGAATGAAGTCGAGCGAGGTGGCGGGACCCGTTTCATTGCGGTAGATCACACCATTCAACCGCAAAAAGGAATGGCTGTCGTTTGGAACAACCTAAATCCCGACGGCACGACCAATCCATTTACGCTTCACGCTGGATTGCCGGTAGAAGCGGGATTCAAGGTTGTAATCACCAAGTGGTTTCGCGAAATCGGAAGCGGCCCAATGTTTTACAATCGATAATCCTCATTTGCAGGATTTAATTCGCAGCCAGTTCCACTTGCTAAATCAAATCGACGAAAAAACTTCTCTGTCAGTATTCGGAAATCTTTCAAAAAAATGCTTGCTTTCGTTACTCACGCTTGATAACTTCACGGCACGCACACGTTCTCGTTACTAATTCACTCAGATTTATTAGCGCCCATTCAGAGAATTGCATCATGAGAATTGCCATCCAACTCTGGTTCTGTCGGGTCAACTTTCTCTTCCAAGAAGCCGCAAAACGGATCAAGCACCAGGCTAGAGCCAATCGACTTCGTGCTTATGATCGACGACCGGTCTTTGAGCAGCTAGATGTCAGAATGGTGATGACCGTTTCCGCTCCAATGCCTCTCCCTCACAATGATCAAATTCCGTATGACGTCGACGGTAGCGGCCAAGTGGAACCTATTGATGTGCTCATCATCCTGAATGCGATCAACGATACAATCAATAGGTCAATAAGCTCGCCGACTCAATCAAATGTAACGACAATTTCTACGCAGTACCTCGATGTCGATGGCAATCAAGTTGTAGATGGCAATGATGTGATTCTTGTAGCGAATTACATCAACAGCCATCCTGTACCATTTGCTGATCAGTCGAACGCACCGATTGCGACAACGAGTCCATCAACAGCAGGTGCACCTACCGTTCATGTACCAGCGTTGATTCAAATCACGCCACCACAGTCAAGTGTTGCCACCGTCGAACCTGTGAACGCAACGACCGTATCAAGCGGAACGGAAGCCCAAGTCTCGGGAGCATCCTCCGAAACAACTGCCTCGACATCAAGCACATCTCTCAGTGTTCCTAGCAGTTCCCCTACTAACCTATCGTCCGCACTACAAACTACAAATTCCAATAACTCATTGCCACCTACAGTAGCACCTCAAGGAAACGATGATGGCTTTAATAGCCTTGAACTTGACTCAAGTATTTGTCCACATATACTCGTAAGCTATCCACCTTCACAGTGGTATATCGATCTATGCATGGGTGGAACACCAACGCCAACGCCGACGCCGA
>JBEBHM010000401.1:0-7901 GCA_040080875.1 Pirellula sp. | reverse complement strand
GGTCGCAATCACACCTTGGCTTTTGTATATTTCTGGGCGTAGGCTTGCTGTTCGGGTTTATTTTGGCTCGTTTTGTATCCAGGCCGTACCAGGGAAAAACCGGAAGTAACGCAAGTAAATAGTAGGCTGCGGTTTGGCTTGGAGTGGAGGAATCACCAATTGCGAAAGCGGATCGCTTGGCATGTGCTTGTCACCGTGCCCACCGACTGCTTAACTATACGCTGCGAGATTTATCAAAAGACTTTTGTTCCAAGCTAACCATCGATGCCAATTTCAGTTACATGTCCCGGCTGTCTCACTCGATTTACGGTCAGCGACAAATATGCCGGCAAGAAGGGCCCATGCCCCAAATGCAAAAAGGAACTGGTGGTTCCTGACAAAACGCAGGAAGTCGTCATTCATGCGCCGGAACTGTCTGGGCCAAAGGATTCCAAAGGCACGGTTGTCCTAAAACCGCTCAAAAGGGCAGAGTTTAAGCTTTCGAAGACAGAGACGATTGTCGCCGTTGCATTGACGGTACTTTGCCTGGGGATGTCGTTGTATGCACGGTTCGCATTCGCCCAACCTCCTACATGGATCTTGGCGATGGGTGTTGTGGTTCTCAGTTTTCCCCTTGCCTGGATCGGCTACACGTTTTTTCACGATGACGAATTAGCGGAGTACTCAGGGAAAGAACGGAACACCCGGGTCGGAATTTGCGCTGCGATTTTTGCATTGACTTGGGGACTTTATTGGATGCTTTCATCGTATATGGGAAACAAAGTATTGGCAGATGTCGACCCTCTCCAGTTCGCGGTATTCATTGCGCTCATGTTTCTGGCCGGAACCGTGGGTTCTTTGGCCGTCATGGAACTGGAGGTTGGACAATCGCTGATGCATTACGCCATGTTCTTTGGAATAACTCTGTTGCTGGCCATGGTTGCAGGCTTAGAGTTGGCGGACCCGCTTTCTAATGGCAGTTCCGACCCAATCAACAAAATTACCAATCCGACGCTCAATCGGTTGCCAACCAGCATCAAACCAAATGCGAAGTAAAGGCAGAAAGTTTTTTCGAATTTGGTCTCGTGGCAAGTTGTAGGTTCATTGCTGGTTTGCCTCGGGTGGTTTAATCTTAAGCTTGACGAACAGTGAATAGCTCGTTCGATTTACTCGGCGTTCTTCTTTTTTGCTTCATGCCCCTTTTCGAGAGAACTAAAATGTCAACACATAGGCGAATCAACGTCGGCGATGATGGAACTGGTGTTAGTGTGGTACGGTTTATTGACAAAAAGATTGTCGATTCGGGAAGCATTGAGCAGTTGGGCGAAGAGTTGAACGCTTTGGTGACTGTTGAAAAGCGAAACATGATCCTTCTGAACTTTGAAGGCGTCGAGTTCATGTCGAGCGCCGCATTGAACAAGTTGATTTCTTTAAACGGCAAAGTCAAAGCGGCTGCCGGTAGATTAAAACTATGCAACTTAAGAGCGGAGATCAAAGAGGTCTTTACGATTACTCGCCTTGATCGCGTTTTTGATTTGCGTAAAACAGAAGCTGACGCAATCGCAGCTTTTAAACTCTAATCTGCCAGTGGTGAGCGTATGGCGTCAGTGCAAGAGGACTGGAGTTATGACAAGGTCCTGCCAAGTGACTTGGAGGTAGGACACTCGGTAATCGAGGAACTGCTCCAGGCGTTGAATGCTGCAGGGTGGGACGGAACGGATTTATTTCGAATCCAGATGGCCATCGAAGAGGCCGTGGTGAACGCCATCGAACATGGCAATAAACGCGAAGTGGCAAAAAAGGTGCACGTTATCTTGCGTGTGACTCCACAAGAGGCCTGGATGCAAGTCACCGACGAAGGGTGCGGGTTCGACCACCGAAACGTGGCCGATCCGACCGACGACGAGTTGCTCGATAAACCTCGAGGGCGTGGAGTCTTGTTGATCCGAGAGTTAATGTCCGAGTCGTTTTATAACGAATGTGGCAATCAAGTAACGATGATTAAAATCCGTTCCGCTCCCGGCACAGCGGATTGAAAGCTGATGTTCGTCCAATGAAAAACGTAATCGAGTTAGATCATCCATTGGCGGCCCACCATCTCTCCATTCTGAGAGATGTTTCTAGCTCCCCATCGCAGTTCCGAATTCAAATCCATTTGCTTTCTATGCTGCTAGCCGTACGCGCAACTGAGGACTTGTTGTTGACGGAGACGCTAGTCACGACGCCGCTCACCGAAATGCAGGGCAAGCGATTGACCCAGACGATTGGCATCGTACCAATTCTTCGAGCCGGATTAGGATTGGTCGAACCTGTTTTGCAGTTGCTACCTCAAGCAGCCGTGTGGCATCTCGGAATGTATCGAGACGAAGCCACTGCTCAGCCTGTCGAATACTATTGCAAGCTACCTGATGGAAATGCCGTCGACGTCGGATTGGTTCTTGACCCGATGCTGGCCACCGGTGGCTCCATCAAAGCTGCTGTCGTAGCTCTCAAACGTTGGGGCGTCCAAGACATTCGTGTGTTGAGCGTAATCGCTGCCCGACCCGGTGTAGAACAATTTGAGCGTGAATTCCCAGACGTCAAAGTATACGTCGCTTGCATCGATCCCGAACTCAATGCACACAAGTTTATCGTTCCTGGTCTGGGCGATGCCGGAGACCGAATGTTTAATACGGTTCGCGAGTGAGCGGCTAGCAAGGATTCATGAACAAGACTGATTGCTTGATCGTTCTCCAAACCCATTCTTGCGGTAACAACCCGGTCGTTAAGGAAAAAGAAAGGTACTGCGGAGCGCCAAAAAACGAAGTGATGTTTCGTTGCGTGCATTCGCTGGTGCGAAGTATCAATCATGCCGCTTCTGCGATTGAAGAAATCAGTTTTCGCCTAAAAGTATTCGACGACCACTCGGACGACCTTTCTCTTCAAAATTTAGCAACCGTACTACGCAAGGCACGCTTCGAAGCTTCGCTGGAGAGTCTGCAAGATCGCGGCTTGATGAACTCGATGTTGAAGTGCTACGAATATGGACGAGATCAAGGCAAGGGACTTGTTTACTTCGTTCAAGACGATTACTTGTATTTCGACTCAGCGATTCATGATATGTGCTACGCATTCAACGATTTTTCTGGGGCACTAGGCAACTTGGTGGGCGTGTTTCCATACGACGACCCATACCGCTATCAGCCCCAAAATTCATGGGAGATGTTGAGATTAGTCCATGGACGGACAAGGCACTGGAGAACAACGCTTCGAACTCCGAGCTGCTTCATGATTCACTATGCGATGCTCATGAAAAATTGGGATTTGTTCTACCAAATGGCAACGAGTGAAATCTCCGCCATCATGGAGGATGTTTCGATTAATCGTCTTTGGACGGAACGAGGATATTATTGCTTTAGCCCAATTCCTTCCCTTGCTCTGCATATGGGGTATGCGTCAGAAAAAGATCCCTACATCCGGTGGCAGGAATTGTGGGAGAACAACAATCCTGCTTCGGACACTTCGTTTTGAACGCAGATCCGAGTGCGACTTCAAGGCTAACCATTCGGGTAGTGGAGGTTGTTAAACCTCCCGGATCACAGAAAACTTTAGGGGGCGCCGGTCGCCCCAATCGGGACAGTCGCACTCGGCAAGAGCGACCCACGGACCAAAGCCGACCAAAGCCCAAAGCTCAGCAGCTCAATCATGCGAAAAAGCACTAGGCTCTTGGATTGCGATTAAATTTCTGGAAGGGCAATCGAACGCTTGACACAAAGTACCGATCGACACGCTTAGCAGCAGGGGCATCAAATCCTAATTGACCGGCGACGGTGACCACATCGTCCTGATCGACTCCGTCCCCACTCACTCCAAATCCCCCAACGAGCACCGAGGTGCCTGCACGGTACAACGGCGTACTACCTGGAAAGAATACGATCCCATTCTGGTTCTTAAGGTTGGCCGGGTCTCTGAAATTACGTGATGCATTGAACGCATCGAAAGACAGAACGCTCGCGGTGCTTGATCCATATACGGATGCTGGCAATGGACTGCTTGCAGATGCGTTTTCAGCAGTAAGTTGATTGATGCCAGGCATGTTCAAAATGCTGAAGTCACCTGGGCTCGAGGTTGAACCGGTTGGATATCGTGGACCCGCTAGGAATCGAAAAGTTCGATTCGTAAAAGCCGTATTGCGAGGCACATCGGCCACGGAGTCATTGTTTGCGTCGACTTGATCGGCGACTACAAGCCGGTTGCTTGCATAGTATGCCGTGTTCCGTGCCTTGGCGACGGCCACGTCGATCGAAAAGACCGTGGCATCCGTCATTCGATATAACCCAAGTACTTCACCTGTGGAGTCCGTTACGGCAAACGCCATCTTGGTGCGAGCACCGGCTCGAAACGTATTCAGATCAAGCCGAATCGCAGCCCGAGTAAGGTTGGCTTCCGCAATGCCCTGATGAATGATGCGGACAACATCCGCGGCCGCAATCGGATCGACCGATGATGCATGGGGACTAACGAGCCAACCGTCTGGGACTATCTGGCCTCGCAGGGCAAGCGCACCTCCTGGGGTGACTTTTTGATTCACGCCTGAGTTGGAACCACGCCCACCACCGTTCCTCCGACCAACTTGCATGAGCTGAGCCTGACCGGTCGCTGGGTTTTCTCGAGTCGGTGTCGGGCCATAGATTTCGAGCGTGATACCTACGAGATCAATTCGGCCGTTGATACCGCCAAATGCTCCTCGCGGCGGGGCCATGACTTCGAACTCCGTCACGGGCATGATACTCGTACCCGCAATCGTTCCGCCTGCTGCATAAAAGGCAATGAATTCGGCTTCGAGCGCTTTGGGGGCATTCAATCGCGACAGTTCAGACTGAGGCCCAGCCGCACCGCGCAAACTCGCGTGAACAAAGCCCTGTTCGAACGTGGCATACCCATCGCGTCCAGGAAAGAACACGCCGATTCCTCCCACCAAAACTGGCTTATTCGATCCATCCAGTTTGTAGAGCGGAATCCCACCAGGCATCGTTGCGATGCCCCTGCTCTGTGCGTTGGGCAATCGGCCAGACTGAGTTCCGTACGATTCGGGAAACAGCGTCATGTAATTCATGGCACTCGCTGGGACATGGCTCGTGTTGACGTTGAATCGCGAGGTCAACGTAAGATCGTCTACGGTCCCCTTGAGTCCATCTGCCCCAGGGTGCTTGGAACTGTCTCGACTTTGATGTTCAATTGCGAATAAGTCGACCAAAGGTGTGTTGGCAATTTGAGGTGGGAAGTGACCTCCTACACCGATCGGTGCAACAAAACCTGGTCCTCGTTTGGTCGAAGCCAAGTTATTGATGTTGGGATTCGATTCTACCTCGCGTTGCGTAATGGTCGACTGGCTTATGAAACGGATTGTTCGCGACGTCAAGGGTGCTTCGCCACTTGAGAAAAACGCAGCGGTTCTTGCTTTGGCAACGGCACCATCAATGGCGAAAACAAGATCAGCCTCTCGGCCAGAATAAGTCGTTACAACATCTTGTTCGGTGCGAACGCCCAGGATTTGTCCCGCACGATCAACGATCGAAATGATCGCGTCGTTGCTTGCGGTCGCGCGTGACGCTCTCTCAAGCAGAATGCCTACTTCCGTTTCGGTGATGTCGAATGGAGTCACCGGAGGCATGGCCATGAGCTGCCGATCTTCCAAACTTTCAAACCTTAGTTTACGCAACTTATTCCGTTTAGCCATTTTTACTAATCCTTCGTGCCGACGCTTTCAAACCAAGCCGTTTCGTACTCGCCAAGTGGAATTCATTTTGATTGCTAGCCTATTCAGCGGGAATGGCGTAAACCCAGAAATCACATGCGATTGCCGAGTAATCGAGGCGAACGAACATCCGTTGCATCCTACTAACAAAATCGGCGTTTGGCTTTGACTACGTGACGAAGTCTTCCCAATTCCTACAACAAGACACGCTGTCGCCCCCACGTCGGCTTGTCGCCCCACGTCGGCTCGTCGTCGGTTTGTCGCCCCCACGTCGGCTTGTCGCCCCACGTCGGCTCGTCGTCGGTTTGTCGCCCCCACGTCGGCTTGTCCGACTGGAGCGCGAGGTTCGTTAGCTAAGAGCTCCACATGAAGTGTGTCCAACCACTTTATGCTTGTTTGGCAACTAGCTTTTCAAAGTGAGTCACGCTCTGCAATTCGCGGCCAAGTTTCTCGAGCGTCGTCATCGCTAGGATGAAGTCGATTTCTGTGGGGCGAAGTTTGTCATTCGACACGATCGCAACTTGTCCCGCCCAAGGGTCCGGCGATCCGGGAAAGTAAACAGTCGTCCATCCTGGGACTTTCTCCTCGACGATTAACCCAAATCGATAAGCGCCGTCGTAACCGAGCACCAACGCCGACTTTAATTCCGATCGAAACTGGTCGCCTCCGATGTTTCCCGACAAACGATCCTTGATAATGGCGTATCGAGGGAATGCGATCTGAATCTGCTTCTCGACGGTCTCGGTGAATCGTTGTGCGATCGAACGCTTGGCAATTAGCCCAGCTGCAAAACAAGCTCCAACCACCAAAACGGATCCCACCAGCAACAAAATGGGATACCCGCCAATGGCTTTCAATGGGATCACGCCGTCGATGGCCTTCGCTGCCGCGATGCTATACTGAGCAAACTTGGCAAGAAACGTTCCAATGATCACGAGTGGGAGCAAGAAAAACACGCCACCGATGGCGGTTGTTTTCAGGAACTCAACCTTGCGCTTGGCGCTATGCTTCAGTGCCATAATTTCCAACGAGGGAATGAAAAATAAGTTGCAATCCTGGTCCGGAATTCGGACCAGAGTAGCGCAATTGTCCTCAATTGCTCCGAAGAAGGCCTTCCATTGCAAACATCTTATTCGATTTCCCCCGATACTACTTCGGACCCAGCACGGGTCGCGAGACTTTGATAAACATTCAATTGAATTTGGTTTGAAATTAATCGTGTGGCACAGTCTCCTAGGACAAAATGAGTCCCACCCGTGTGATAGCTCGAAAAGTCGTCGAAGTGTCCGATCGGAGCATTAGGTGTGTGGTCGGTCGAACCAAGGATTCTTGCACCCGCCTCGGCCGCTCCTTTGATGTATCCATGCCAAATGGAACCACCGTATTTGCTGGAACGCTCACCGATGATGATGGTATTGCTTAACCCGTCCGCCAAATCTCGAAATCGAGTTTTGGAGTTTCCATAAAAGGTTCCATTGCCTGCATAAGGAGCATTGTAGATCTCTTGTGTTCCAAATACGCCTACGTAATTGGAACGAGCGATATAAAACAGTTTTGGTCCTTCGTCGACGTGATGCCCGTCATGCGATTCGTGCTCCTCGGGTTCGCCCGTATCTGCACCCATTTCAAAAATACTTGGCGCCGGATCCGATGGGCAAATAAACGTGGGGATGACCGTTCGAAGATGACGCAGATTGACATTGGCGTCGATCGAAAAATTCGTGTCAATTTGAAACGACACATTGGATTGTTCCATGTACGGCAACAGGGCTTGGGCAAAACCCCATCCCGGTTTCGTGGTTTGTTGCCAGTCTACCCAACCACTCGGCAATCGCTTGGTCGCTGACTCGTAATTCGCGACTGCAAGTCCCATTTGCCGCATGCTGTTCATGCATTGAGCTCTCCTGGCCGCCTCGCGCGCAGCCTGAACCGCTGGCAAAAGCAAACCGACCAAAATCCCGATGATTGCAATCACCACCAACAATTCCACCAGCGTAAAGCCGGTGCTTGGCCGAATTTTGCTAGCCGATCTACCACGATCCATAAACAAGCGATTGAAAATCATATGACCAACCCCGCGAGTACTACCCTAATTGCAATCCGTGTGCAAGTGAATCGCGAAGGGAAACGCGAACGTATTCACATGCAATCGTTTTGCCGATACATACTATTAGTCAGTCCACGC
>JBEBHM010001153.1:0-2057 GCA_040080875.1 Pirellula sp. | reverse complement strand
TACCGGGACTGAGCAACTGAGTTGGTCCGTCCACTGACCGCGCGGCGAGGTGCATGCGATTATTTCATCGCAATGCGTTTTTCCTTGGCCTTGGTATCCATCAAGTGTCCCCATCGTTTGACGATGTGGAACTCGTTGGGCCAGTCGTTTGCCGCCATCCAATCTTCGAGCACTTCTGTCAGTCTGTCTACGCTTGGACACGATAGGAAAATCCGATATTCACCCGCGTTGTATTCCGAAGCGTCCAGCGATCCGTCGTAGGGATCGTCCATCGAGGTCTGCGATTCAAGTAGGTCCATCAATTGTTCGTCGTACTGCGCGAGCTTTTTCTTTTCGGTTGGCGTTGGCTTGTCACCCTTGAGCCGGAATCGGAGTATTAAGGTCTCACCGGTAAGTTTGTATTCGGTACTGCGATTTTTTCGAGCTTTGGTTTCCAAGTCACGCCAATCCACGCCCTTTGGGAGCGGCCAAACCTTGATGAAATTGAATCCGTTAAGCCCGCACTCTTCCACTCGTTTCTTGAACGTGTCTGTCACGAGGATCTCAAATGGATACTGAGGCGTACGAAAGATCGTCAAGTCCTTAATCTTCGACTTGTAAAAATCGTACCAAACGATTCGCACAATCATGTTTGTCGAATCTCGTTGAAACTCCGTTGTTGGGGGACGAAGCACGTCCGAAACATTTCGCAAGTTGAATGCAAAGTACCGACCATTCTTGTGCTGCAAAGGCAATAGTTCGCCATTATTCTTCAACAGCGGCCCCAAGGCCTTTGCGGCCCTTGCCGAAAATGCAGGAATATCCAAATTCACACACGGATAGTCATTAAACGATCTTACAGGGCCCTTCACCGTCTCTACGTCGATCCAACTATTTGCTAATTCTCGAATAGTCCACTCACCAGACGGCAATTTTTGAGGTTCGAAGTCGTCCCACGGGTCGCTTCCACCGAGTTTCGCTTTTGAATTGGTCTCAAAAAGCAAACCATCGAATCGTGGATCATCCAAAACCGGCTGCAATCGAAAGACACCCTCCACCATTACTCGATTCCTCACTCAAACACTGTTACGGCAATAGCATGAATTGACATCAGTGAGATCCCCACTCATATTTTTGTACTCTATCCCACATATCGTTTAGAGCGTCAATCGCTTGATCCTTCGTTGTTACCGTCTTAAATCGCTCCAGAAGTGCATTCACGTAAGCCTTTGTATGCGTTCCAAGGTGACGTCGACTGTCAGTCCAGAAACCGTTTTGGAAGTCATTGATCAAGCCAGGCGCAATCTTTTCGAGCCTCTCTCTCACCTTGTGCAATTGTGGCGCCCAAGAGAATCCATGCTCCGGGAAAATATGCGCCGCAAACCAACCCGTCCCTGCAGACGGGCTGTCAAGTGTACCGCTTCTTAGACTTTTCGCTAAACAACTATCCGTGTTATGAACTAGTATTGCGAGCAACCCGACTTCGTAAACATGTTCACCGTGGACTTCAATGTTATACACAGGAATGCAACAACGATCAATTTCAATCGACACGACCACTGCTAATCCGTCCCGACCGACAAGTGACTCCCCAACACTCAGTTCGGAAAGAGGTACCCAAGTCAATCGATCGTTTGACCAGACGAGGTGAATCTCAGTGCCTTCAAGGACTTCGTCAACACCTTCAGAACTCCTAACCTTCATTCGAACAATAGAATGAACTTCACGCGTAACGAATCGTCCAATCACCACGCTTCCTACGCCTGACGCAATCGGAGGGCAATCGTCAATCGACATAACGGTTGCAAATGCATGGAGGCGCAATTCCTCAAAATTCATTCGCATGCGTAGACCAACTTGCAGCGAATTTGATTCAACCCAAGACCGTGGCCTAATTAACTCAGCATCCGCAATCGCTCCGTCCGACCGCTTCATCGTTAAAGTAAGAATTGAATCCGACGCAGATGGGTAACATCCATCATTTACGTGGCCAGTTGCTGTCGCTAAGGCGCTCAATTCGTCCGCATCGCGAGATGATCAACGAATTGATTCGAGATTCGTTGCCACACATCAGTTCC
>JBEBHM010000400.1:0-7912 GCA_040080875.1 Pirellula sp. | reverse complement strand
TGCCGCAAAGAGTTCGGAGCCAAAGCGGATCCCCGAAGCGGAGCCCCATTGGTTAAGAATATGTCGATCAGGCCGTCCGAGTCGTAATCGAATAGGGCTATTCCACCGAGGACTCCCTCAACCAAATAACCCTGCCCACTGGCCCCATTGTTATGCAAAAAATCGACTCCCGACTCACGTGTTATATCCGTCAAAACGATGGACGTCGGCAAGCCGTTTCTTGGTGCACTCGTCGAGTTAGCGTTAGACTGTGCCATACAGTGTGCGGCAATAAACATTGGAATGCATATTGAAAAGCATATCGTGGTTACGCAGGGAACGAAAACGCCATAACACCATTCAATCCAACCATGGCCGGAATGAAAAGCTTGGCGATATTTGCTTATCCAACTCATGGTTTCTTTCCTTGCAATTGTTCCGCGAACTTCAACGCTTCGGCTTCTCCTGCTTTGTCGTTGAATTGCTTGCATATCCCCGCTAGAAAACGAAAGGCATCGGGACTCGGTTGTCGTTCGATCGCTTGTTGTGCGTACCAGCGAGCATTTTCTAACCTTCCGTTCTGCAAATAGAACTCTGACAGCCCAGCGAATGGTAAATGTGACAACGGGAGAACAGCAGCCGACTGTTTGAGAACCGCCTCTGCAGATTCCATGTCGCCCAAAACAGCGCAAACCTTTGCTAGGTCAATGAAATCAGAAAAATTGGTTGTGCCGAGCTCTAAAATTCTCTCTCGAACCGCTCGCTCTTCGGATGGCTTTTTCGATTGGTAATAAAGGTCGGCCAGCGATCGCAGAGTCTGCAAGTTCATCGGGGCGATCGCAACGCATCGATTGAGAAGATGCTCCGCTTGCAAAGCGTTTTTGTTTCGAAAATGAACGATGGCCGCCTCAGAAAAGACCGAAAGTGCCGTATGGCGAGTCTCCTTGGACGTTAGGATTTGGAAACGCTCCTGCCCAGTGAGCTTGTCGCTTTTCATCTCGCTGAAATGACGTAGATGCTCTCTGGCTTCGTCTTTTTTTCCAAGCCGCATGCAAGCGTTGCCGAGACCAAGATAAAGGCTCGCACTTCGCACTCCCAAATCCATGGCTCGCCGAAAACTCGCTTCCGCCTCGTCGATGGAATTTGTCTCCAGTTGCGACTGTGCCAAAATTAGCCAATACGTGCCGTCGGCTGGGTTTTTCTCGATTTCTCGTCGCGCCAACTCAAGCGTTTCTGCATGCTTCCCAACGAAAGGAAGCGAAATTGCCAAGTGGTACGTGATGTCCGATGATACGACCCCCCGAGATTGCGCCCTGTTCAGTGTTTCCACTGCTTCGGCATAATCTCCTTGTTCGATCGCGCTCGAAGCCAAATTAATGTAATACGAAGCGTTTTTCGGTGCCAGAGTTACACATTGTTCCCATAGTCGTTTGGCCTCGCCATACTGTCTCGTTTGTGCTCGCATCAGCGCTACCACATGAATAGCCTCCGGTAAGCTTGGATACATTGTGAGAAGTGTACTACTCGCCTGCTCCAACTCGGCATCGAGCGATTCAGATGAGACTTCTACCGGTACGGTAGGCATTCGTATGGCAGGACCAGTCACTCGTTTCGATAGCCCTTCTAACTTGGTCGCTACCGTTGACTGTATCCTTGATGCCGTGATTTGTTCCTGAAGCGTGGCCTCCATTTTGTCGATCTGTTCCCGAAGCATCTCCGTCTTCGAGACGACCGATTGCTGAATCTCGCTGATGTCCGATTGGCCCTGCGACACAATATTTGCCATCGACATCGCAAGCATGGAAAGAACGATCGCCAGCAACGAGCAAACAATACTACCTGCGCAAACGAGCCACCATTTATTACCCATGGGAGTATTTTAGCTTTCTATTTGTCGCTGGTCGATTCAATCAATAGGAGTCTGATGCCCGTTTCAACACCCGGGAATGTTTCGATCGTTCCATTGGGCCAAACCACATCGATCGAGTCGATGCGTTTCGACGCTCCCACTCCAAAATGCAACTCCGTTCCGTAATGGCTCTGATAGCCTCGACCAGCATGTACCGTCTGCCTAAGTTGCGTGCCGCCTAATCGAACAATTACTTCCGCGCCGATTGCGTCCCGATTACACTTTTTTCCGACCAATCGAACGGATACCCACCCTCCAACGGGTTTGGAATTGTTCCATAACAGGCTGCATGGGGCATTGGCGTTGAGTATCACAGCATCGACATCGCCGTCCCGATCTAAATCGCCAAAGGCTGCTCCGCGACTGCTTTCGGCGATCGACAATCCTTCGCCTGCAGACTTGGAGATATCTTGAAATCGCCCCATTCCGTCGTTGAGCACGAGCGAGTTTGCAACCCGATACGACGTGCGGCTGTCGATCGAATGGATATTCTTCAAAAAATGACCATTTGCGAAAAACACATCCGGGTCGCGATCATTGTCGAAATCCACCAGCCCTACGCCCCAATTCGTGTGCAACAAGACTTCGCGACCAACTCGCGTTTGTCTGCTCACATCTTCGAACAATGCTCCATCTAGATTTCGATAAAGGACTGGCGTTTGGTCCGTGTAGTTTGTAATTAACAAGTCCTCCCAACCGTCGCCATCGTAGTCACCGGCGTCAACTCCCATGCTCCCATTGGCGTTTCCCGCGAAGTCAAATGCTACGCCACGCAGGACAGCTAAATCTTCAAACTTGCCAGTACCGTCATTCACAAAGAGCTGATTCGGTGCTGCGTCGCTACAGACAAAAATATCGATGTCATGGTCTCTATCCCAATCACCGCAGATGACCCCCATACTCGGTCCCGGATACCGAGCAATTCCTGATCGCACGCTCACATCCTCAAACGAGCCATCCCCTCGATTCCGATAGAGTTTATCCGGAGAGGGTGGGAAGTCTCGTGGCCCTGGCGGATACGGAAACGATCTCGGCGCGATCTCTCGATACCTTTCCATCGAAAAATCAACGTAAACGCCTATGAAAACGTCTAGCAGACCGTCGTTGTCGATATCCAAACAAGCGATACCCGCACCAAACATTGGACTGTCATTCTGCAATGGAAAGGCATTGGGCTCTTTTGAAAAAGTACCATCACCATTATTTCGGAGTAATTCAGCTGGTCCGTAGTTGGACAAAAGCAAATCGACGTCCCCGTCATTGTCGATGTCGGCAGCAACCACCCCAAGCGCAAATCCAAAACTGCGAGCACCCGCTTGATCCGTTACTTCGACGAACGTTCCATCCCCCCGATTGCGAAACAATGAGTTGCCTTGCCGCTTGTTCAACGGGTTCGTCAAAGAGTGGTTGTTAAGAAAATAGACGTCCTGCCATCCATCTCCGTCGTAGTCGAAAATCGCAACGCCCGCCACCATCAGTGTGGGCAAATAAGGCTCGCGATCGCCTCCATCGGTATGGTCGAATCGCAGCCCAGCCGCGAATGCTGCCTCACTAAAGCGGATCTCAGATTGAGCAAGCGAATTCGGCATCCACGATAGCAATGACGCTAGCATTGAGAACCACGTCCATCGCGGCAAGGCACCTTGCAATCTCATTTGGTTGTCCCCGGCGATGGACCCGGCGATGGACCCGTAGTGATCCCAGTTCCTTGAACCAACAACATCGATAAGCCTTTTCGCTCAAATCGCTCCCTAGCGCCGTTTGGCCACTCGACCAAAAGAGAAACAATCGGGTCGGATCCGCCTCCGAAATACTGGCGCAGCCCATAGGAACTTTCATACCCACGCCCGGCCAAAACGTAGCTTTCTTGTTTTTTTCCAGATGCCGCCACGGCTAGCACTTTAGCACCAATACCATCCCTCGATCCATGTGTCCCTACCAAACAAATGCTCAGCCGATCCAATTGCATGTCGGTATCGGCTCGCCCGATCGTGGGAGGTGCGTTGATGTTTAATACAACAAAGTCCACATCGCCATCGTTGTCGAGATCATCGAATGCAGCACCGCGACTGCTCTCGACAATTTGCATTGCGTCACCAGCGATTTTGGTCACATTCCTGAATCGTCCCTTGCCATCGTTGGCAAGAAGATAGTTGCTCACCTTTCTTTGCGTTCGGTCATCGAGAAATTCTATGTTGTCAAAGAAATGTCCGCAAGCAAAGAACAAATCCCGATCGCCATCCAAATCAAAGTCGACCGCGCCGACTCCCCACGTCACATGTGCGGTGAGAGATAAGTCGAGTCGAGCATTGTTTGTTGCATCCTCGAATATGCCGGGCCCAATGCATCGATAGTAGACCGGCATTTCGTCTTGGTAGGTAGTGGTGACGATGTCCATCGCCAAGTCGCCATCCACATCAGCAAGTTCGACCCCCATGTTCCCGTTGGCTTTGCCATTGCGATCATAAGCAACACCTGCAATCAACTCATTGAATTCAAATCGACCATTTCCATCGTTGATCAACAAAAAATTCGCAGATTGGTCGTTCGCCACAAAGATATCCATGTCTCGGTCACCATCAAAGTCCGTTGACGCGACCGCCATCCCGGCCGCTATGTTTGCAGTGATTCCGGACACGACGGAAATGTCGGTAAACGTACGATCCCCGTCGTTTCGATACAAGAAATCCGCCGCCGGCTTGTAATCGTTGGGGCCAGTGTGGAATTCTTTGCCATTGATCATCCGCACGCGATGTTCACTCCAATCAAACTGCACGTAGGTTGCTGTGTAAAGATCCAAATCACCATCTCCATCAATGTCCGTAAAACTGGCCCCCGCTCCCACGCGATGCGGGCCTTTGAGACCAGATGATTCCGACGACTCAACGAAAGTGCCATCGCCTCGGTTGACGAAAAAAGAATTGTGGCCGAAATGCGACAAGAACAAATCTTGAAATCCATCGTTGTCGTAGTCCGCGACCACAACTCCCATTCCATATCCGGTATCGAATAGCCCGCTCCGCTGGGTAACATCCTCAAATCTCCAGTTACCGCAGTTGCGATAAAGTCGACTCGCCGGCTGAAACCCAAGTTTCGACCCTGGCAGCGGAGCGCCGTTGACCAGATAAACGTCAAGATATCCGTCGTTGTCAAAATCAAAAATCGCAAGTGAGCCGAGGATCGTCTCCACCATATATCTTTTTCCGGTTTCGCCATCGGTATGTCGAAAGTCAATGCCGATCTCGTGTGGCAACACATTCGCAAATGTTGCGTTGAATGTATCTTGGGCTACACATGCTTCGGAAACAAACCACACGAGCAAAACGAGAGCCGAAAGGGCTGGGACCTGGCAAACACCACCACCCCGATGCGAACGCCGCACCAAGGAAACACCAATTTCAAAAAAACTCCCGGGTTTCCGATTTAGTACATTCGATACGAAGCTAGGCATGAGCGATCAACGGGAGTGAATAGTTACTTGGCAATGCACGCAATGGCCAGAAACCGTTTCTGGGATGAGCCTGAGGCGCCAGAGCTCTAGCCGAGCCTGCAATTGTACGTACTCTTAAGTACTGTGTCCGTCGGTTGATACGGATTCTGCCAAGGAAACGCAACAATCCATTTGCAACCAACAACCAAGCGTGTCAGATTCTTTTAGGATGATGCAGGACGCCGAGAATAGCTTGAACGGTTTGCAGATTTAAACAATCACACGCTAGTGTTTCAACCACCGATTTCTATCAAATGTCAGGACTAGATCACGAAATCCAAATAGAGGTTGGATTAATGAGGATCGAACAATTCGGAGAATTGTGCAACTGCGAGGTATCTGTCGTGTGGAGCTTGGTTGACCATGTGTACGTCAGTTGGAACAGAAAAGTATCAACCGCCCCCATGACCTTTTTGGTACTCAGGCCGAGCATCATTCCGTCAACCTCAATCTCTCCTGAATGTCCTCGCTAAAGCTGACAAGGTCTTCGCGAACAAGCATGCCAAAGCGGAGCATGAGCCGCATGTGAATTTCCATTTTCGATCGAGAGTGGTCGTCAAGACAATCGGATAGGACGTTGCTTACCTTTTTCATTCGTTTGAAAGCATCCCAGAATCGTTCGGTCTCGTTACGATCTGGATCCTCAAAAATCTGCATTAACAATGCATTTTGCTCCGCCAAATACCGTTCACGCGCCTTGATGATCAAGCCTTGAAATCTCTTCCAGTCTGCTTCTTTGCTCATGACGTACTCGTCCGTGGATGATGGACACCAAAGTTCGGCACTGAGGACGAACATGAATTGATCGAGGAAGGTGCGAATTACGTCCCAGTGCAAACTCGACTCTAAAGCTATTTCACGTTGATTTTAAAATCGTAAGTAGAGTTCTTGGTTGGGAAATCGACTTTTTCTACGTGCAGAGTTTTTGTGAGCGGCTTTCCTTGTAACGATTCGCCAAACGCAATTCCATCGAACGGTGAAATCGTAACCACGTACTTGCCACCGACGATCCCTTGATCACGTGGAGCACTGAACTTTCCATCTTTGATTTGGACCATGGTGGCTGGCCCTTTGTTGCCAGCAGAGCCATCGGGTTCAAGACTTACGTCTCCTGCGGGCACTGGTTTACCGTCAGGCATGGATACCGTACCGCTCAATGAGTATCGGACCGGGCCATCCTGACCACATCCGAACAAGCACGCACAACCAAGGGTCAGGAAAAATGACATCGACAACTTTTGGATAGAATTCATGTGTACCATTGGACCGAATGAGGACAAAGCAACCAATCTTCGCGGCATGCTCACGAACTTCTATTAGTCGAGCGGCGGAATGAGACTACTGATCAATGAAACCTCCGATTGGAAGCCCATCATTTCGATTTGCTGCTTGCCGATAGGTGTTGATGTCAATGTTCTGACTTACAAATTGCACAGAGCCATCGCACATACCAAAATGACAACCACCTGTGTGTCTACTTCCAAACAGTCGACTAACGAAGTTAAAGCAATCTGCAATACCAATACCGCATTCCCGCTGTGCGTTAATCTGGAGTACTGCACCTGCGAAGATTGCCGGTACGGCAAACGTATTGTCGGCCTTGACTGCGGAAGCCCAACCGGCGTGGAATCCATCAGTTCTCATGTTGGGCGTTGGCATGTACCGACTCTCGCCAATACAAAACGTATTCGTGGTTCCATCCGAGATTTCACCCATACGCACTCTTGAATTCACATAGAATATTCCCGTCTGAAAGAATACACGTTGTGCCAATTGGGTCGAGCAAGCGGGGCCGCCTACACCGGTTGGAGGACCGCCACCTTGAACGCCCAGGTAGTTGCTATTGTTGACGGTTGGACCCGAATTTGGGTCGGATGGACATTGGAACTTTCGATTGTTAAGCGGAAACAGATCGCGATTGGGCAAATCCCCTGGAATGTTGGAAGAACCAGTGAATCTCAATTTCATATCAAATCGAGAATACAGATTGTTGTCCTCTATAAACGGAAGCATCAAGACAGTCCAAGGTGCTTGAGTCCTGTCGAGTCCGACGGTGCAATGATTGGCTGGGGTAACCGTGACCGTCGGGGCATAGGAAACAATCCCACCTGCCGGAAAACTCTTGAATGCACTTTCGTAGTTATGGCAAGCAAGTGCGAGCTGTTTCACGTTGTTCGAACATTGCATTCGCCTGGCAGCTTCGCGAGCTGCTTGGACGGCGGGCAATAAGAGCCCGACCAAGATCCCAATGATGGCGATAACAACCAACAGTTCCACCAACGTGAAACCTTTGTGTGGGCGGACAAGTGTATTCATAAAAAAAAAGAGACCTCAATACAAATCGGAAAGGAATGAAAATGAATTTGTTCAGGATAGCAAAATTGACAGTACTTTTGGGGGCGCCCCGCCACTTTGGTCAATCTACGGGATTTTTTTCGAACGTCAACCATAACCTTGGTTCGGAGTGAAGGACTGGGTGGATAGTGCCAGCGTTTCGCAGGTGCATCCGATGAACGGAAGAAGCTCAGCGACAC
>JBEBHM010001152.1:0-2062 GCA_040080875.1 Pirellula sp. | reverse complement strand
ACGTCAAGTGATGGAACAGCATCGAGAGAATGCAATGTGTGCGTCCTGCCACTCTAAGATGGATCCACTTGGGTTTGCTTTTGAGAATTTCAACGCGATTGGAAGTTGGCGGAACAAAGATGGTGAATTTGTAGTGGACGCTTCCGGCGCGCTGCCAGGAGGGAGGACTTTCAATGGTCCTGACGAGCTAAAGATGATCATGCGTGAACAGAAGGAAATATTTGTTCGATGCATCGTAGAAAAGATGCTAACCTACGCGATTGGTCGAGGTTTAGAATATTATGACCAGTGTTCTGTCGACAACATCATAGAGGCACTGGAGTCGAATGATTATAAGTTTTCGACGCTTTTGATAGAAATCGTCAAGAGTGATCCTTTTCAAATGCGAACTACCGCATCCGTGACATTGACAGGAGAGACCAAATGAGAAACCCACTTTCTAGGCGTGCAATTCTGAGTGGTTTGGGTGCAAGCATGGCTTTGCCCATGTTGGATATCATGCAAGGAAAATCGATCGCAGCAGACGGACTTGAGACTCTTCCAAAACGAATGGCATGGGTTTACATTCCACAGGGCGCCTATATGCCCAATTGGATGCCAACGACCGAAGGTGAGAATTTCGAGTTGACGCCGAGCCTCGAGCCGATGGCTGAACACCGAAAGGAAATGACTGTTTTCGGTGGACTGACGTGCGACAAAGGACGAGCGAATGGCGATGGTGGCGGCGACCACGCTCGTGCCGGTGGCGCGTTCCTGACTGGTGCACAGCCAAAGAAAACAGCCGGTGTTAATTTCCAGGCCGGGCAATCTGCGGACCAAGTTGCAGCCTTGCGATTGGGGGACCGGACTAGGCTTCCATCCCTTGAAATCGCCATAGAAGCGTACAGGGGAGCGGGCGATTGTGACAGTGGATACTCATGTGTCTATGAGCATACTCTTGCATGGCGCAACGCTACATCGCCACTACCGACAGAAGTGAACCCAAAACGCGTTTTCGATCGTCTTTTTTCGGATCAAGCTAATGACGCAGTCACGCAATCTCGCCGCGAGTTGCGCGCTAGCGTTTTGGATTTAGTGCTTGAAGATGCAAAAAATCTTCAACGCTCTCTTGGTGGTGCCGACAAACAGAAAATGGACCAGTATCTGACCGGCGTTCGGGAAGTAGAACAACGAATCGTTCGTGCGGACAAACTCTCACCCGTCATCCTGCCTGACGATGTGTCTCGGCCAGACGGTGTTCCGTCTGATCTGACCGAACATATTCGTTTGATGTGCGACCTGATGGTTTTGGCATTTCAGACAGACGTAACGCGCATCTGTACTTTCATGTTCGCCAGAGAAGGAAGCGAGCAGAAATACCGCATGGCTGGCGTGAATGAGGGGCATCACTCCATCTCGCACCATCAGAACAAACAAGAGAACATCGATAAACTCAATGCGATTAGTGTCTATCACATGCAGCAGTTCGCGTATCTCATTGGCAAACTCAAGACGGTCAAAGAAGGTGAAGGCACGCTGTTGGATAACTGCATGATCGCGTACGGAAGTGCCATTTCGGATCCGAACCAACACAACCACCACGATTTGCCGTTGATCATGGCGGGAAAGGGTGGCGGTACCATCAAAACCGGTAGGTACATCCGTTACCCAAAGGAGACACCGTTAAACACTTTGTGGCTGGCGATGCTCGAACGTTTTGGCGCACCCTCGCAGAAATTAGGTGACAGTACCGGTGTGCTCAGTGGACTTTCCTAGCACTCCATCCGCAAACAAAGGTGTCAGGAGTCATTGTTTTGCGAAACGGGTTGTGATACGATGCTTGTATACCGAGAGGAGATTCAAACCGTCACGCTAGCTACTATCGTAGCACGCCAAACCGGTTGCGTTGGTTGGGCACGAGGCCCAAGAACGCTTCTGCGGAAATCGATTCCTTTGTCTGCAATTCCATCACCTGAATAGACATTAGTTCCGATTCACTAGCTCGTCTAGATTCAAGACAAGGTTGGCGACTAAGGTAAAAATCGCAAGATCCTCTGGCGGCACCGATGCCTCGAAAGGCTTC
>JBEBHM010000399.1:0-7922 GCA_040080875.1 Pirellula sp. | reverse complement strand
CCTCTAACAGGCTAGGCCTAAGAGATAGCTAAGGGTGCCAATGCCGCCGTTTGGACGGTAAATTCAACCTGTATCGCCCGTTTTTCGCTTTACGACGCTCGATCTGGGTAATTCGCAGCAATTGTAACGCCTACGCTTAGGAATGCCTTTGCGATTCGACTCTAAGTTTTTCGTCTCAGAACCTTGGAATTAGTCAGTATGCTGTTGCGCAACAACCATTTGCTCTTCAAAAGGTCTAACAATGTTCCTGCGATAGCGAATGCAGTCACTTGGTAGTTTCTCGTAACCCATCGCCGCGCGCTTGGCATTAACGGCTCGCAAAAGTCTCAGCAACTGCCTCCGAATCGGAGCATAGGGCTCAAAAGGCTGGTTCCAAAATGCCCACCGCAGCTTTTCCGCTGTCCGGTGGGTGGCCAGATCGAGCAGTTCAGAAGACAGGTCATTGAACGCCTCCCGGCCAATCAGCACCCGGACACGGTGGCGTTTGTCCTGGGTGGGCTCATCTTCCCCTTCCCCCTTCTTTAGAAATCCGCC
Organism: Pirellula sp.; assembly: GCA_040080875.1. Lineage (GTDB taxonomy): Bacteria > Planctomycetota > Planctomycetia > Pirellulales > Pirellulaceae > JBKCUI01. Next base: position 7,388 of record JBEBHM010000399.1, on the reverse strand, counting down.
CCTCTTTACGCTGATTGAATACCCTTGGAATTGGAGCGGCACCCGGCGAATATCGCGGATGCTTTTAGCTTCCTGCTCGAAGAACAGGTGCTTCCCATGGGTGGCGAGCACAATGAAAAAATTACCGTGCCGAAGGTAATGGAGATTGGCTGCGCCCTGAAGTTTTCTTCTTGAGCGCTGCTGCCGCGAGATCTCGATCCCGTACTTTGACAGGATCTTGCAGTCGATGCTCTCCGGTGACTTTCCCTCCGGCACCCTTCCCGTCACATAGAACCAATATCCATGCGGCAAGAGATTGCTGGCGAGCATCTGCACGAACCCGGCGACACTGGTCGCTTCATAACGGTATTCCATTCACCCTCTTCTGATAAGCAAAAAGGTGGAGTGTGATTCTTGCGAATGGCTCACACTCCAAAGCCCAAATCCTTATGGCAGTCGGCGCAGCAACTTCTCATCATGAAAAGCTGCTGGCACCGCAATGCAACCTCAGCCAAATCCTCCAGTCCTTCAAACAAGAACCTCAAGAGTTAGCGAAAGCGACTTCAAATCGGGACCGCGCGACTATCTTCCAAGTTGCGGGTCCCCAATTCATAGGCGTAACGCCCTAACCTCACCACGGCGACAATCGTCAGATTCAAAAAACACTGCGACTGTCGACCGCTGATCCACTGCCAAAGCACACTTCTCCGTCAGGAGATGTCTGGTTTGACCGCTGTTGCATCTTGCCACAGAATTCGTTCCGTCACCGGCGAATGGCGCTCCCAAAAATGGGAGGCCATGCGCCATGATGGTGACAAACGAACCGCACATTCCGAATGGCTTAAAGCCAGTCAGTTCTTTCGTCGGCTTTAAGTGAGCGCAGCACCACCTGTTACTCACAGCACGGGCCGGGAGTACCTTCCCCCGTCCACCGCTCAGCGTACTATGGTTTGCTCCCGCAAACCGTTCTGCCGACTTCTACTTGAACCACACTCCCAGTCTTGGCCTCTTCGCTTTACATCACCCGGGTTCAAATTCGCGTTGTGCGATTTCAAACGCCGTTGACTTCATCACTACTAGAAACACCTTGCTGACATTGCAAGGCTGCGAGGAACCAACTCGATAGCCCAAGACCTTCCTGCTTTATCTCGTACCGTTGCTCTCACGTTCACGTGGCTAGCTGATGTTACTCAGCGCGGGTTTGAATCAATTGACCTGGCTCTATGTGCAGCCGTCAGGCTGTCATACTTTCCGATTGGCCTTCAGCAGCGCTAAAGGAGCAATCGATTTCTCGGACTAGAAGATAGAAGCTGTCCGTTACTGATGAACCAGGACCCTAATTGCCATCTGAAGGCCTCCTATTGGTTTCCTTCAGAAAATCTCGGTGTCGTCTCCGTGAGAACTGACAGGCAAGCCGTTACCGGCCTTTCATAGTTGAGCTATTCGCGGTGGGAGGCTTACTCCCATCCCCGGATATGTCCGTATCCGGCGGCCTACCTCGCGGTAGTACCGACTCCCTACGCCTGCAAATGTTGAACGCCCCTTTCAAGAGGAAGCGAACCCCATCGGTGGATTTGCACCACTTCGATACGAACGGCCTCATTCATTGTGCGGCAAGGATGTTCCCTGCCGCCAATGCCCAAGGTTTTTCAGCATCGCCCTTCTTCTGTTTTTTTACGACTTTTACTTCAGCACTGCTGTACTGCATTGGATAGAACTACGGGATTACTCTGCTGCGTTACAGATGCAGACAGTATTGAGACCGTAGAGCCTCCATCGAGCATGAGCGAGCTACTCTCGTAGCACTCAGCTCTACCGGCACAATACATGACAGGTGGTTAACTCCTGCCGACCCTTAGCATGGTGGTAGCCATGTTTACCGGGCATATTGGCCAAACGGAATGGCGTCGCAAGCGTTTTAGGCTTATCAAGCGACCTGCAGAACCTATCCACGGATTCTGCAAGGCGAAGGCTACTGCTTTCCATGAATACTTTCAACAAAAAACAGCTCCTTGTCGACTCGATTCGAACTGCGCGAGCTAGACGTAGTATTTGAAATTATGACGCCATCGTTCTCGGGGAATGTCAGGATTGGCTAGAAGTATTTCCCCAATTCTGTCTGAATACTTGATCGTTATTGGCTGGCTTTCCCCCAACACGCAAGCATTGTAATTGAGCTTTGTTAGTCCAAGTATATCTGTCGCCACCTGAATAATATCCGCTTCTCCATGTTGAATCGTGATTGATAGTGGAACAGGGATCTCAAATCCATCATAAGTCGCCAATCTTGGTTTGAACCCGCTGGCAAACAATAACCCGTGCCGCTCAGTCCGCTTCCAAAATGTTCCTCGTAGTACAGGTTGCATTCCACGTCGCGATACTTCGGGATGATCGTCGTGACGGAAAAGTCGTGGGCCAAAGCGGTCCTTGCGCACCCGAACTCCAACGAGTTTAACGCCCGGAGGACATGCCTGGCAGAATCCTTCAAATTCATCCTTTTCTAGCCCAGATCGTGCATGCAGGAATATCTCTTTCAACTCTCTTCCGTCTTGCTGCATGTACGTTGCAATCACGCCCTTAAGAAGCTCGCAGGCAGCTGCCTTAGTAAGATGGAATTCCTTCTTTTCTTCTGAATACCACGGTCCAAAATCACCAACGAATACGATACCATCTCCGCTATCGAGAAACATCTGTGCTGCACAGCATGCTGTTCGATTATCCCGTTCATCTTTACGGTATGCTAATCCCACATAGCAAACCCCATCTCGTGCCCATGGAGTGCTCCACGGCTTTTGGCCGCACTTGTAGAATAGTGCCGTTCCCATATTCCAAAGTCGATCGGAGAGTGGATTCGTCCCCTTCAACCCTCTTCTTACCTGATCTGTGATTTGCAACGTCGACTCACGTACAATTTGAACAGGAAGATCAAATTCCATCACGCGAGCCTTTAATTGACGGCGAAAGTCAGGCGACAATCCATATTGAGTTAAGTTTTTTGGTTCATCTCCAAAGTCCATTCTCAGTTGACCTTTCCGCTTGTCCTTCAGGGCAGAATTGATGAGTTTTCGCTCATCAAATGTCTTCTTGCCATCACTGGGCTCTACCACGAAAGAATTGGGACGGCAGTTTGCGTAAACATCGTCGGGCACAACACAAACTGCTAACGATGGTTTCGCGTCCAACCTGGGCACATTGACTTCGATTGGCTCAAGATAAGTATTTGCCACGGCATAGGCGCGTTCGTATCGGTCGGCCATGAACGCAGCAGTAGTGAGCTTCTGAGAATCCAAAGCATACTCTTTCGCGGGCGATGGCCAGACTGCGCCGAATGCAACTTCGTACCCGGGGTACGGAGGCCATGGGCGTTGGCGGGCGACCTCTTCACAGGAAGATGGTTGGTTCAGCGCTGTAACCCAATCCTTCCAGAGCGAAATTCCATCAGCGGTACCAATCACAATATGATCTGGAAGCGATTGTCTTGGACTCGGCGGACCAAAAAGAGCAAGCCCGTCGTGCGGATCTTCTGTAACTTGATCCGATCCGAATCGTAACATAGGTTCCGAAAGCAAATAGAATTTATCGCTCATCGCTGTCGTCCTCTGATGCGTCGCTGGCATTATCGTCGGCATCGTCCATCGACGCCCGTAGTTCAGCAAACTCGGCATAAAAATCGCCGATTCTATCAACAACTGAATAATCGATGGAAACCGGACATTCCCAAGAAAGTGGGACAGTTGATACAGTTACCGCTTGATGGGAACTACCGAAGGAGATCGCTCCCTTTTCCGTTTCTAGCGCCTGCACAACACCAAGTGTTCTGGCAAACCATGCTTGATTCCACCAACTCTTGGTTACTTTCTTGCGTCTGCGGATAATTGCCTTGCCTTCAAACGGTTTGCCACTTATTTCGGTGACCCGAACGTAGATACGTAAAGTAGTCCACCATTCGCCCGACTCGTCGCGACCGATGCCAAAAATTGGACAAAGCTGATAATAAAACGGTTTCGCGTATTCTCCACTCCCATACGTTATTTGTCCTGTAACAGCGACACGAGTCTTACGTCCGTCAACGTGTGTGTACGGCACCGACCGCTGTGGTTTGTTCTCAGTAGGGAAATAGAATTTTCTTCGATCCTCGCACCATTTCATTCCAGTTTGTACGCAGACTACATCTAGAGTTCTACGGACCAGTTCTTTGATGACATTAATACTGTTCTTTTCGTACTTATAGGGGTAGTGCTTCCACGCGTACCCGGGCAATCTTCTTCCACCGACGAGTGGAACAGAAGATGGAGGCGCCACAAAGGCAAGAAGCGTTGTGGTATTGGCAATAACAAAGGGCCAAACGTTCCTTAGTTCCAGAACCTCCTGCTTCGTCAATTCTCTTGTTAATTCGCAAACCAGAATTGCTTCAGGAACGGTCGTTTTGAACGTGTTTGCGTACACCGTCTCTGGCTTGACCTTTACAACTGGCTCTGGACTATATGATCGCAACGCAATCGCCTTGCCTTGCTCATCCGAGACAGAAGGTTTTATGCCCGAAGTGGCAAGAGCCTCAAGCACAGAATGCAAAGCTGCCTTCCAGCTTTTCGAGAATTCGATCGGCGCAATTGTCCTTAACGCAGTTGGTAAGCGAGCCAAGTCAACCTCGTTAGCGAAACAAGGTATGATGATTCCATCGCGGCCAGCAACACTTGCAGCTCGGCTCACGAAATCCACATCAGATATGGATGCACTCGATATCACGGGAAAGTATCGTTCAGCGCGGCTTGAAAGAAGAGCGCGTATAGATTCGTCCGGATTTTGACCTGCTAAAGGTGCGGTTCCCATGCACCAAACGCGATAACCAGCAATTTGCAACCGCCTTGCAAGCCAAGTTGCCAGTCCATGGTCGTTTGGCAAATGATCGATTACTAGTGTGTCTCGACTTTCAGCAACTGAAAGCCCACCGCGCGTTTGGAAAAATGGCGGGACGAATATGGCCGGATGCTGTGCTACCAGGTGTCGCAGTTCTCCAGCAAGGCGTGATCTCAGGCGCTCAATATCGAAAAGTTCAAGTTCCCAACCAAACTCATCTCGAACCGCTTGAATCACAGAATCGCGTTGCCCGGCGGTAATACTTGAGGTACAGCAAAACACTACGCGAGATAATTTGTGATTCTCTTCCTTTATGCGTTTGCAGTCCTCCGCCAACAACTTTGTTCGCCAATCACTGCGAACAGAATAAGCGCATATTGTGATGTCAGCTGGATTAGTCCGAGAAACGTGCAACGCATCTCGCCCACCATCGTTTGATCCTCCGAGGGGTTCAATATTTGGAAAACCGGATTGGCTCAGCAGATCCGTGCACAATCGTTCAAACTGCCGATAGTCGGTCAAATGTTCCAAACAATAGACGATAGGATCTGCTGACATCTAAGCTCCATCCACTGTTACTGCGCGATGCATCCCCTGCGATTTTTGCGCAATCGATCCGAAAACTCCAACTCGATCGTGTTCACTCAACTTAAGCGAAATAATTGACCAGGCACAATTGTAGCCACATTTCGCACCTCCGACATGCGGATCTCTACTTTGAAGGCTCCAAAATGAACTGCTTTACAACTGAGAATCAGAAGCCGCTCCCTCGCGACAAACACGAACGCAGTTCAATAGACGTTAGGTTGCAACCTGACTAAATGGGTTCTTCAAACGTAAAGTTCACATCGTTCATGGAGTGGCCTACCCTCCTACGACTTTCCGGAACGGGTTCCCGCCACTAGCTCTCTCATGAACAACGATCGCCTCCCGCAGTGACTCGGCCAGATTTACCGGGAAGGCTTTAGCGGTCGGGCTTCCCCAGCGGCCACGGGTTGGGAGGCTTCCAAGGGCAATCTCCCCTTTCGCGTTATAGAGCGTCATCAGGAGCGCCTGAAAAAGTTCACTGATCTTGATCCTCTCGCCCGAGCTCTGACTACTCAATAGATCCAATAACTCCTCGAGCATTCGTTCTGACGCTACATCGAGATTGATCTGGAATCGCTTTCTATCGATGGAGGGCGACACGGCCTTTCGCGGAGGCGCTTCGATCGTCGCAGCAGGTTGCATTTGAGCTGGTGGAAGAAGATTTATCGTCGGTGCTTGCACGGCGTTAACCTCGGCTGCAACGGTCACCGTTTTTGGCGTCGCTTTCATCTCAAAAGAAGACGGTTGTTTCTTCATTCTCGCGAACGAGACAATCGGGTCCTCATCCAGATATCCCGGCAACGCAGCCGGACCTGCAAGGTCGGACGCAGTAACATTGAGATCAAAACTATCGGGCAGACCGCTTGGTGTTTTAGCCATTTCCGACCTCCAGCATTTCTGGACTTACCCGGAAATCGACAGATTGACTTGCAGCATGACTAATTACTTCCTCAAGCTTTGCGAGTGGCTTAGCCGTATTCTCCCCTTTCGAAGCTCGGTTTATCATCTCCCGTACTAGGCTCAGGAACTGCTCGCCCTGCGCTGCTGCCGGTTCATGTTCAAAGACTGTTCGGTTAAGTACCGTTAGCTCGCGCATGCGAACGCTTCGGCCAATTGTGTTTTGGAAAACTGCTGCGTCGCCAAATTTCTTGACCAAAAGTGCATGGAGCTGTGAGTCGAGCTTGGCGCTCTTATCAAAGTTCCCAAGAAGCACTCCCGCAAGTTGCAGCCCTGGGTTGTACCTCTCCCTAACCTTATTAATGGTTCCAGTCAGAGTTTCGAGCCCTTGCAAATCGAAGCCTGAAGGGAAAACCGGAATGATGAACCAGTCAGCTGCGACAAGGGCCGCAGTCATGAGGAAATCAAGGTTTGGTGGAGTATCAATGATGACAACGTCGTGAATGCCACGAAGAGAGTCTATCGACTTCCTAAGCCTGAATCGCTGCTCTCGTCGAATATCTTCAGCGTCGACCTCTGCTGCTCCAAGTTGAGAAATCTGAACCTGCACTTCCAGGTCTAGTCTCGGACCAACTGAGGAGAGATTTCTATTTCCAGGAACCACAAACAGCCGGTCATTGAATCGATCGCCAAATCCAATCTGAATATCGCTTGCCGCCCTTTTATTGACGAATGCATCGAGCAGGCTCATCTTCCCTGCCGAATACAGCTCATCCGGATTCACTCCGAACGAAGTCGTCGCATTGCACTGTGGATCTGTGTCCACGATTGCAACAGAATAGCCAAGCTTGTTGAATGCAGCCGCAATTGAAATGGAAGATGTTGTCTTCCCGCAGCCACCCTTTTGATTTGCAAGCGCAATAACCTGCGTTTTTGGAAACTTCACGGCTAAACCTCCTACAGAAAAAAACGTAACTCATGTTTGCCTGTAGTGAGGCACACACGCAAGATGGTATTTTTCGTTCGGATTTTTGTGTGCCTCATATGAGGCAGTTGCAATGTGTGTG
>JBEBHM010001151.1:0-2076 GCA_040080875.1 Pirellula sp. | reverse complement strand
GTGTCCTGGGGACCATTCGCTTTCGTAGGCTCCGGTTGAGTGGCAGAGGGACTGCTGGATGGCGTAACCAAGTTCAATGCTTCGGCAGACAGCCTGGGCGTTGGTTGCAAAGCGCACTCACGAGAGATTTTGTTTAGCAACGTTTTGCTAACGAGAGAGAATCCGTCTTTCCAACCACTATCTGCGGACTGCGTAACGCGGCCGGACTTGGAAACAATCGCAACTCCGATGGCTCTTTCGGCCGATTTCGATAGTTGGTTGACTATGCTTTGAAGGAAGTTTGGCGCCAAGACACTTAGGGTTGGCGGGAGGGCGCCTAACGCCGATGGTGCCGTTTCGTTTCCAAGTTGCGCATCGGACTGGCCAATTCCTGTGGATGGCTGGACTGGATTGGCAGTCGCGCCAGCAACACCCATATCCATCGCGCCCTCCTGGCACAAGCGTTGGATCGTCTCGGCGATGTCGAATACGCCCAGTCGATCTTCGGCACCTCGAATCATCGAGGCCGGCAAAGCTTTCGGTTGCCCTTGGGAGGTTGGCGGTGGACTGGAACTGTTGCGGTTCATTGCAGTGATACTTAGGGAAGTACAAGCTCGCACTTGGACGAACGAATGGAGCCGCTCTCATTGTCAATTAAGACAGTCATTTCGATTACGTGCCCCTCCGCGATGGCGAATGGAGCTATGAACTCGATGGATGCGCGAGCTACGACGTGGTTGGCAAGGCGCACTTCCGCATGGTCCATCTTGCGGAATTTCTCAGCGACTTCGTCGGATAGAAAGAATCGTGCTCGAAGCTTGGATGCGTCCATCAACCGGATAATGGCTGGTGCGTTGCCCGCGACATATTCACCTACGTCACGATAGACCTCGACAACCGTGCCCGCGTGCGGGGCTCGAATGGTCCGTTCGTTCAAAACCAATTGGGCTCGATCGAGTTTGGCCTTCGCCAATAGTTTTGATTCTTCTTGCGCTTTCAACTTGGCCGCAGAAATGTTGAGATCGAGCTGGTCTCGCTCGAGTTCTTTGAGAGTAGCTTTTTTCTCTGTCACCATTTTGGCCGTTTTGTCGCGTCTGCGTTGGCTGAACTCGAATTCGTTGCGAGCTGTTTCCAGCGTCCCAGTTGACGCAAGTTCAAGTTCGGCCTCGCGAACTTGAACCATTTGCTGTTCGTGGTCCAATCGCCCAATGGGGGAACCCACTTCGACGATATCTCCTTGTTTGACGAATACTTCGCGCAATACACCCATTTCCGCAGTCGCAACTTCGGTATTTTTGACCGGTTCCAGTACGCCACCCGTTTCCATTCCAGACAAGGAACGGTTGATAACGGACTGGGCATAGGCAGGCACTTGCGCGAAGCTGTACGCAAAGACTGCCATGAGGCCTGTGATTTTGAGTAGGTGTTTCATGATGCAAGACGTTTCGGAATGTGGGGCAACGAAATCGCAAGACGGAAAGCCACCCAAGGCCTTCGCCGAACGAATTTCTCTTCCAAACATGGCTTTCGAAACCTGCACAGAACGCCCAAATGGAAAAGATTCTCGCAAAACCAAGTCCGGTTGTAACGGTTGTGCGGTTTCGCGGTCGGCTTCGATCTCAGGTTCCTGGCCCTGCCTGGAACCAGCGGTTGGAGAGGCTCTGCCTCGCTTGTGTCCGGTCGACGCGAGGCAGAGCAACGTATACGCATTCCAATCGCAGCTTGGGCGAAGTTGCAGAATTAGTAGGGATGCGTCAAATTGACGGTCGATTGGGTCGTTGTTATACTCGCGGCGAAGCAACCCGTGCATTCCTCACTTTGCTCGAAATGTAACTCGCTTGCAATTAACTCGCTTCGACGTGTAGTGACGACGTCCCACCATCAACAAATTTCAATGTGAAAACGGGGACGATTCGGTGAAACTGTTGCCGCTGGCTGCCGGCCCGCTCTCGATGATGTTTGATTCCGAGAATGCGTTCCTGCGATACGTACGGTTTGGCGACCTGGAAATCGTCCGAGGTGTATTCGCTGCGGTTCGAGATAGCAATTGGGATACGGTTCCATTCTTAATTGACAATTTTGCGCTCGATCGAGCAG
>JBEBHM010000398.1:0-7978 GCA_040080875.1 Pirellula sp. | reverse complement strand
ACGGACTGAAAATCCGTGTGTCGCCGGTTCGATCCCGGCCCTGACCACTCTCTTTCTATCTGCGTTTTTCCAGGCTCGAACGCAATTTTTGTATTACCGGGAACCTCACGTGCGCCCCTGTAAACAGGTAACGAAAATCAAGCATTCTTAATTTTCGATTCGTCACATGAGAGCACATTGTCCCATTCTAAGGCGTGCGGCGGCCTGAAAACTACCTGAAATGTGCAGTTCGATTGGACGCCTATTCGTACTCACTTAAGATCGCCGACGGAACTCCATGCCTCACGTTGCTATACTCAACACACCGTCGAAACGACTGGGTGAACTTGGCGAGCCTCCTCCGCGAAGAACATGAAAAAAATCTTCACAATTCTGATCATTTTTATCGTTCTCTTTCCATTGCTAGGTCTTTGCCAAGAGGAGGTTCCAAAGAAGCCGCCAGCCTTCAGAGTCGTCCCCGGCGGGGTGCCTATCGACGCAGATAACAGTCTCGTCTTTATCACCAACCGCAATGTTCTTGTCTTGGACGACGATACGGAAGAGACCTCGACGTTCTTTCAAAACTCTCCCACCAAAACGCTCAAGTATGGTCGCTACCCTTATAGATTCCTCGGATCGAAGCATAAGGAAGGTGCGTTCGACGATACGGTAAAACGGTATCGATCCAAACGACTGACTGAGGCGGAGGCACTGGACGATCCCAAACTCACTTTGTTCAAGCCCGAAGTCATCGTCATGGTTCACGGCTACAATACCAGCTTCGACGATTCGGTGAAGCAAGCCGTGTTGCTCAAACACGATCTCTATGCTGGCCACCAAGACACGATGAAGTTCTTTGACTTCAAAGTATATAGTTGGCCGTCCAAGGGAAATCCAATCGTCTACACCAACGAACGTATGGATATCAAACACAACGCTCCCCCCATGGCGGAGTTCATTGCCAAGATCATTCGTGCGCGGGGCCAGGAGAAAGTGAACTTCATTGTTCACAGCATGGGAAATGACGTGTTTCTCACCGCGATCGAGAGTTTAGATGCATCGGGCGAGCTGAAGAATCTACGGTTTGGCCGAGTGATTTTGGCCGCATCGGACGTGTCACAGTCGCACTTCCAAACGGTGGTTTCGAAATTAGTCGAGCGGTCCCGGAAAGTCGTTCAATATGTCTCCGCGAGGGACAAAGCGCTCGGCTACTCCAAGAGGGTAAATATTCTTGCCGGAGGAACTCGGGCTGGCGCCATAGTATTGCCGATCAAAGGGTTGGAAGTGGTGGATTGCGAAGAGGTGACCGATCCCAAGGATCGAAGCGCGCATAGCTACTACGCTTCGTCACGGCCGGTCCTCGACGATATCGCCGGTCTCTTCCAGGATGATTCGGCCAAGAAAACCCCCGACGAGCGCCATCCGGATCGTTTCGAAAACCGAAAACTGGACGACGGCTTCGAATACTGGGAGTTCAAGAAGAAGGTACCGTAAATCCATGGCATCGGCTTTGCTTGATTCTCTCGACCAACGGCTGGCGACGGTTTCATCCAGTTCCTCAAATAACGCCAAGACAGCTATGATCCGGCCAACATACCACTTTCACCCGCCTTCATGTCGCTGCGTCCGTTCGACAATGGCGAGATGACCGTGCGTGACGAAGCGCTCTAAGGATCAGTTATCTGTTCTTCGGAAAAGTATGTCTCCCGCTGCGGCTGCTATAGTTCCCCCGAACCATTACAAACACTAACCGCTGTCCACTGGATCAACTTTGAATATCACCACGTCACTTTCACGTCGATTTTTAGGTAAGAAGATGAAAGTTTGAATTTTTTTTCTAGCCCTAACCTTCCTACCTGAAATCAGAACCCAGACCAAACCAATCGATATGATCAGAAACACATTAATTACTCTCGCCGCTCTGTTGCTCACTTGGCATTCCGGCGCGACTGCCTCCGAGCCTACTAAGCCCAATATCGTCCTCATTCTGGCTGATGACCTCGGCTATGGTGACCTGGGCTGCTACGGTGCGACGAAGGTCAAGACGCCGAACATCGACAAACTCGCAAGCGATGGTCGGCGATTCACGGATGCGCATTCAGCGTCCTCGGTATGCACACCGTCTCGGTACGCGATGCTGACCGGCGAGTATCCCTTTCGCAAGAATCTCTGGGGCCCCGTGATGAATCCCAGTCCGCTTGTGGTCGACGTGAATCGCCCGACCTTAGCAAGCCTCTTGAAAGACCAAGGTTATCACACAGCTTGCTTTGGAAAATGGCATCTTGGTTTTGGCGACAAACCAAAGCCGGATTGGAACAAGGATTTGAAACCGGGACCACTCGAGTGCGGATTCGACCACTACTTCGGAATTCCTGTCGTGAGCAGTCATCCACCGTTTGTATGGGTCGAGGACCATCGCGTCGTCGGGCTCGATCCGTCGGACCCGCTGAAGTATGGCGGCGATGAGGAGACGCAGGTGTTTCCCGAAAAGATGCTCAAGCCCGCTATGTCCGGCGCGAAGGCAGCGCATGCGCTCTATCATGAGGAAGAGCACGGCACCACACTTACAGAAAAGACAACGAGTTGGATGCGTGCGCACCAAGACAAGCCTTTCTTCGTCTATTTCGCCACGCCTCATATTCACCATCCGTTTACACCGGGCCCAAGGTTCAAAGGGAGCAGCGAAGCAGGGCGCTACGGCGACTTCATTCAAGAATTGGACTGGATGGTCGGCGAGGTAATGCGCACGCTCGATGAACTCAAACAGCGAGACAACACACTCGTCATCCTCACCAGCGACAACGGTGGCATGCTGAACGTCAGTGGGCAGCAGGCCTGGGAGCTCGGCCATCGTCTCAACGGCGACCTGCTCGGCTTCAAGTTCGACTCTTGGGAGGGTGGGCATCGCGTGCCATTCATCGCGCACTGGCCGGGCAAGATCCCCGCTGGTTCAGTAGCGGATCAGCTCATCTGCCAGATCGACTTTGTAACTACCTTCGCTGCGCTTACTGGGTCAGTTGTGACAGGTCCGGACAGCGTGAATATACTGCCTGCATTGCTCGGAACGCCAGACAAACCGTTGCGCGATCACCTCGTCATTACTCCCAGCAAAGAGAAGAACCTTGCGTTGCGCGAAGGTCGCTGGCTCTACATTGGGGCTCAGGGGGGCGGCGGCTTTGCAGGTGACAAGCCCGGCGATCACCTTCTCGGCGGCCCTGGCGCCTTCAAGTTCACTAACGAAATCAATAGCGACATTGCCGACGGCAAAATAAAGACCGACGCACCGGAAGCACAACTCTACGACCTCGAAGCCGACCGCTCGCAATCACACAACATCATCCGGAAACATCCGGAGCAAGCCAAGCGCATGGCGCAACATCTCGCCGATTTGCAAGATCAGCCTCGAAGTACTCCACCAATCTCCAATCCCTAACCCAACCCAACAATTCAGGTAAAAGACTAGCTAATCATGAGAAAACAATACGTGTACGTCCTGCTTGCGTGCTTCGCGAGCTTTCCGTTCATCGACGAATCCAAAGCCCAAGTGGTCAAACCAGTGAGTCCGAGTTTCCAAGAAGACACTTCTTTTCTCAAGAAACACACTCGTGTCATCACGCTGACCGATGGTACCGCTGCTGTTGCAGTTGCACCTGCCTATCAAGGCCGCGTCATGACTAGCACCGTGGACCGCGAAAGCGGAGCTAGCTTCGGTTGGATCAATCGCAAAGTGATTGCGGCTGGCTTGTTGTCGGAAGTAAAACGAAAGGGAAAGCTCGAAGAGCATATCTATATCTTCGGTGGTGAAGAACGATTTTGGTTGGGACCCGAAGGTGGCCAATTCGCATTGTTCTTCAAGCCGGGAACCAAGTTCGAGTTTTCCGATTGGACGACACCCGCCGCGATCGATACGGAACCGTTCGAGGTAGTTGGGCAATCCGAGACAAGCGTTCAATTCAAACGCGATTGCGAAATGAGTAACTTCAGTGGGACTAAACTCTCGATGGGCATCCAACGCACGGTGCGGCTGCTTGACAAAGAAGCCATCACCAAATCCCTGAAATTGGGATCGGTCGACAAATCGATCCAATGTGTAGCGTACGAAACAGACAATCGGCTGACCAATCGCGGCTCAAAAGCTTGGACTGCACAGACCGGAATGCCCTCGATCTGGATTTTGGGAATGTACAACCCATCTCCGAAAACGACCATCGTTATTCCATTCAAAGCGGGTGACTCGCCGGAGCTTGGCCCGAAGGTCAACGACACCTACTTTGGAAAAGTTCCGCCTGAGTACTTGAAGGTCGACAACAACGTATTGTACTTTAAAGGGGATGGGACCCGTCGCGGCAAGATTGGCATCACACCAGAGCGTTCAGTCGGGATCGCGGGTAGCTATGATTCGGACGGCAAAGTTCTCACGATCGTGACTTACAATGTTCAAGCCGCCCCGAGTGGATTTGTGAATTCCATGTGGGAGCTGCAGAAGGAACCATTCAAAGGCGACGTCATCAATTCGTACAACGACGGATCGCCGGCTCCAGGAGAACCACCTCTCGGGCCATTTTACGAGCTCGAAACGTCTTCGCCCGCTGCCGCGTTGCAACCGGGTGAAACCATGACGCACATCCAACAAACATTTCATCTGCAAGGGAGTGAAGCAGCGTTGGACCCTATCGCGAAACAATTTTTCGGGGTGAGTCTAGATCAAATCGCAAACCGATTTAAGGACTCTCCAACATGAAACTTAGATACCTATTTTCAGCTTGCGTCGCATTTTGGGCATCAATGCTCGCGATACATGGTGCCGAACAAGCCAAGCCGAACATCGTCTTTATTTATGCCGACGACTGGGGCTGGGGAGATCTGTCCTGTCATGGTAGTACTTGGCTGAAGACGCCCTATATAGACAAACTTGCAAGCCAAGGTACGGACTTCCAACAGTTCAATGTGCTCAATCCTGTTTGCTCGCCAAGCCGGACGGCAGTGATGACCGGCAACTATCCCGCTCGGTTCTGCATCCATCAACACTTTGCAGCAGCAGATCAGAATCACGCACGGAACATGCCCGACTGGTTGGATCCAAAGGCGCCGATGCTGCCGAGATTTCTTAAGCAATCGGGCTATCGCACGGCCCACTTCGGCAAATGGCACCTTACCAATGCAAAGATCGATGGCGCGCCCAAGCCCGAAGCGTACGGTTACGATGAATTCGCGGTATTCAATGGCGGGGCTGGCTGGCCGCAAGCGGGTGTGCAAAACACGGCTAAAGACACAGCGGCTTTCATCAAAGCCAATCGAGATAAGCCGTTCGTCATCAATGTTTGGCTCCACGAGAGTCATACTCCCCACGCTCCTGCTCCGGAATCCATGGAAAAGTGGAAGCACCTCGACGAGCAGAAACAAGTGTATGCTGCCGTCATTACCGACGGTGACAACGCGGTGGGCATGATCCTGGATGCGCTCCAAGCCGAGGGCGTGGAGGACAATACCATTGTCATGTTCTCGAGCGACAACGGTCCGGAGCATACCGCTGCTAAAGTCGCGCCGCAGTCGTTTGATGCGGACGCTCAAGTCACAGGCTACGGTTCGTACTACAGCGTCGGCGAAACGGGCGGGCTGCGCGGTCGCAAACGCAGTCTCTTCGAGGGAGGTGTGCGATCGCCATTCATCGTCCGTTGGCCCGGTCACACCCCAGCGGGCATCAAGAACAGCACTACCGTCTTCACCGGCGTAGACCTGCTTCCCACGCTCTGTGCGGCTGCCAAAGTACCATTGCCCAACGACTATCGAGGAGACGGCGAGTTGCACTCATGAGCAATCAACGAAATAGCAAACCTTGATCCGTTCCCATGACTCAACGAAGCCCTAAAAGAACTCAGCAACATGAAACAAACCCTCTCCCTTATCGTCCTTCTACTCTTGCCGTTAACAACGCTGCATGCTGCCAAGCCGAATATTCTCCACATCCATGCCGACGATCATCGACCAGACGGAGCGCATGCGCTCGGCACACCCATGCTCCAAACACCAAACCTCGATTCGCTCGTCGAACGGGGTATGACGTTCACACATTGCTACACCATGGGCTCCATGATCGGCGCAGTCTGTACCCCCAGTCGAACCATGATGCTCACCGGACGATCTTGGCATCGTATCCCAGGAGCTCCAGCCGCGACTGGGAACGCCAAGGAACCCTCAACATTCATGCCGCGTGTCCTGGAATCGGCTGGCTATCAGACTTGGCATCTCGGGAAGTATGGTAACGGTTTTCCCGCAGGTTTGAAGGAATTCCAAACCACTATTGCCGAAGACGGCAAGGGCAAAGATCCAGAGTCGGACCGCGCCCATTGCAGCAAGCGGCTGGCCGATGGCTCTATCCAGTTCCTCAAATCACGCGCCAACAGCATCGAACAAAAACCATTCTACATGTACATCGCGCCACCGGTGCCTCACGACCGGGTATCAAACAGGGCAAGACCGAGGCCCTAGTTTATTTGATGGACTTGTTTACTACTTTCGCAGATATCGCACAGGCCAAGGTGCCGGATGGCGTCGAGGGCAAGAGCCTCCGTCCTATCCTCGAGGGGAAGCAAGCGAAGGTCCGCGACGTGCTCTACACTGGTTACCGCAATTGCCAACGCGCGATCCGCGACGATCGCTGGAAACTGATCCGATATCCGCTGGTAGACCGAACTCAACTGTTCGACCTCAGCACCGACCCACGCGAGCTGAATAACCTTGCCGACAAACCCGAACATAAGGCCAAGATCGTTGAGTTGACTGGGCTGCTTCAAAAAGAGATGGCCAACCACGCAGATCCCATCCCGCTAACCGTGGCCAACCCAGCCCCTGCAGACTGGTCCCCAGCGAACCGTGCCAGCAAGCCAGCCAAGCCAGCGAAGAAACAATAGTGCTTTGCTCATTAGCCATTAAGACCATTGCGTTGACCACAGCCCTTCTTGTGGTGAGCACAATTGCATTCGCGCAAGAACCTTCAAACGCCCCTTTGAAAGCGGTTTACTCGGATACTAACGGTATCGGAAAGGAGAACGGCGTTATGCGTCGCGACCCTAGCGATATCATCAAGGTCGGCAGCCTTTACTACGTTTGGTATTCCAAAGGAGCTCAGGCTCATGGTTACGATGCAACGATCTGGTACGCAACTTCGCCCGACGGACACAGGTGGATGGAAAAGGGGGAGTCATTGGCTCGTGGGCTGGTCGGTAGCTGGGACGAGCAAAGCGTCTTCACACCTAACATTCTAGAGGCGGATAGACGGTACTGGCTGTTCTATACCGCAGTTGCTAAACCCTTCATCAACACTGGTCCGGGCATTAGCAAAACAGCGATCGGCACGGCGGTCTCCAATTCTCCGGATGGTCCTTGGGAGAAACTTGCCTCCAATCCTGTGTTGAAGACCAGCGACAATCATGACGACTTCGATAGCTTACGAGTGGACGATGCCTGTCTGATCGTGCGCCAGAACAAATACTGGTTCTATTATAAGGGCCGCCAATGGGATAAGTCTCCTGCAGAAACAAAGCTGGGGCTCGCGATCGCGGACAAGCCCGAGGGGCCGTACGTCAAACACTCCGGCAATCCAGTTGTTCCAGGTAACCATGAAGTATTGGTCTGGCCGCAAGGCAACGGCGTCGCAGCGCTGATTGGGACGGTCGGCCCAAAGAGCATCACCCGATCTATTTTGTACGCCCAAGACGGCCTGCACTTTAGCAAGACACATGACGTGGTTGATGTACCCAAGTACGGTTCAACAATGTAGAACGGCTGTCCACATCCGTTTAGAAATGTGGAAAAAGCTAACCTCTCAAGCAAGCCTCTTGGCTTGCAACGGTGATTACCAGTTCGGAAACAGTTGGGACAACTGGTCTACAATCTCCCCTTCTCCTCCTCGGGAGGAGAAGGGGTTGGGGGATGAGGAGCATTGCATTCCACATCAATATGTGGCAGATCACGTCGTCGTACAACACTGCCTTCTTCG
>JBEBHM010001150.1:0-2077 GCA_040080875.1 Pirellula sp. | reverse complement strand
TTCTTCATCGTCTGGACTCTTTTTTCGTTCAGCTTCGGCTCATTGGTCCGCGGTAGATTTGAGGAGCCGCTAATCAAAGAAGCAGTCGAGAGGGCGTCTCAATTCGTGTTCATTTGTACGGAGCTTTTGCCAGAGCATTTGATGATTGCAGAAGGAACTATCGAGTCCTCTCCCGATGCAGCGTTGCTATTCCAAAGTCGCTTTCGAATGGCAATACTTCATTCCGAAGGAAGAGCCTATAAACGGATTCAGTGGATTCCCGATCTTGTTAGCGATGATCGTTCGGGGAGAAAGACACATGTGCCGTACGCCAACATGGCTAATGTGTTGATGGTTTCCTTTGAAGGGAAAACCTATCATGTGCGCGATAATGGAAAATTGTTTGGCAAGATTTCCCCAACCTACTGGCATTCCATTTTTGTTCCAGAAACTGAGCCGATTCCTCTTTTCAATTGGCCCATGCACATCATAACTTCGTTCAAAATGCGTGACCAAAATAATCTACCTGCAATTCGATTTGGAAATCGCTTCCGTTGCATAGATGCGAAACGGCTCAAAAATGGGCGTCTGCAGAGTTTTTGGATCCTCGATGGAAAAGCGCCGGGTTGTAACGTCTACGAATTTGAAGAAGACCTATTGGTGTATTCTGAGGTGAGGAGCCACGGCACACTGTTCGAATCGACCGAAAAGATACCAAATGTAGAAGAAATGAAGTGGACTTCCAAAGTATCAACCAAGTGGAATTCCTTAAGGCTCGGTGATGTGCCCAAGGAGGTGACCGCGAGTTATCGCGTCAACCCTTGGGGAGAACCTTCGACCATCGACTTGAAAGCCGTGATTCACGTCTACGATACGACTGAGGAGAAATTCCAGCAAGGTGACGCAGAACTAAAACGGATTATCTCGGAAATTAAGATTGCTGAAGAAAAAGGAGAAGTGCGACGGTAGCGTATGGGCGGTTGGGCCAGCCCTCGCCAGCCGGAAGACCGGCCGTCGCCCTGTGTACGCTTACGCTAAACAACCACTTCGAAACGTCGGACTTGAATACTGTTCTTGCCGGTCTTTTGAGACGGGCGGGGCTCGGGTTGCGGAAAGCCATTGAGGTCGATCGAGCGAGCACGCACCTCGTAGGTTCCGGGCTGGAGATCGCGAAGAATCGCGAAATACGAACACATTCCATAGCGAGTGGGCCACGAATTCGGCTTGCCCGTGATAGGATCAAAGCCCAGCAATTGAATCGGCTTAAGGCCTTGCGGCAGTACGTCGCGCCATTCGGGTTGCGGTTCGATTTCGCAACTTAACCAGGGGCCGCGAAGCAATTCCGGGTCGTCCGGATCGAGTGCCCGTGGATTTCCCTCGACGGTCCGGACCCAGTATTCCACGCGTTGGATACCTGAAAGTCCGCTGATCACTTGACCAGTTACAGCAATTGGCTCACCGACTTTGAATTTTTGTCCCTCAAGTGACTTGTCGACATACGCCGCGGATTTCAGGAACGAGTCAGGATCGTTGTTTCCGTTAGCATATGTATCGTAGTTGCGAGGATCGTTGGTGACGAATATATGATTGAGCCACTTAATCGATTTGTAACCGTGGGACCAAGGGACGATCATGCGAACGGGACCACCGCGAACGAGGGAAAGTAGATTGCCGTTGATTCGATAAGCGAGAAACACTGGCAATTCACCCGGGGCGGTTTCGAAGCATTGCGTGTAGCTGACTGACGACTTAAAAATCTGCTTGGGATCTTCGTTGTGATAACCCCAGAAATAGATGCGACGAACGTTGTTCATCTTCCCGCATAGCTTAAGAACTTCGCGCAATGGTACGCCGCTCCAGAGCCCCTGTCCGAGCGGCGTATCGATGTTCAGGCATTGCATGGCTTTTAGAAAATGCACTTCGTGTTTCTTGCCGAGTTCCATCAGTGTCTTAAGATCGAGCGCGTTGCCATCGGTCTCCGTAAGAGGTCTTTCGATCGTTGCTGGAACTTTGGTGTGCGGCTCCTCGATAAAGGGGTCTGCGGTAATCTCGCAACGCCACGCCTCAGGAGTCAGTTTCGCTTGAATGACCTTCTCTT
>JBEBHM010000397.1:0-7982 GCA_040080875.1 Pirellula sp. | reverse complement strand
CTTTTCTGGAAAGGGGGCCAGCGATCGACTGGCTCAAGCCGGAATGCACCGAGTTTAGGCGGGGAAATAACGACGTGTTCGAAATGTGGGTCCATGGGGAACGAATCGCATCGAGCATTTTTATCACAGCCGCCTTACCGGCGTCGCAACCCGAGTCCTACCTCAGCATTCGCGAATGGCGAGACCATGGTGAAGATGTCGAAGTCGGCATGATTGCCCATTTGTCGGAGTGGTCCGAAACAAATCAAACCCTCATTCGCCAGTTGTTGCGTCGTCGCTATCTGCTTCGCTCTATCGAAAAGGTCAATCAAGTGAAGTTGCGACTCGGATTTCTCGAGTTCGACGTGCATACCAACCTGGGTAACGAGAAGTTCCTCATGCGTTGGACTCAGAGCCAAGCGATCGATTTTGGGGAACGGGGCAAGATGCTGATGGATACCGAAGAGAACCGATTCATCGTGCCTGACATCGACCAGTTGCCTAGTGCCGACCGCGAACGCTTCTTGCAGTACGTATATTGGTAAGCCAGAATTAGCTACGCTTGAATGAGGATATGTAGCGGAAACCGTCAAGGTTTTCGAGGCGTGTACGAAACGCTTGACGCATTCCGCTACGGCAGAATTGCGCACCATCATTTAGGATTATCTTCGTCGAAGCAAGCCTGGCTGGGCGTCCAAGTCCAGCGCATCGAATTGCCCTAGCTTGATCTTTTCCCAGGCTAGGGCACCCATGACGGCGTTGTCGGTGCAAAGCTCGGGTGCAGCGATTTGCAACTCGATGCCAGATTTTGCGCAGGCGCTCGCGAGCTGCGCTCGGAATGATTTGTTGCTGGCCACACCACCGCCGACGCACAGCCTGTTTGTTCCGTACTGCTGGACGGCTTGAATGCTCTTGCCCACCAAGCAATCGATGATGGCCTGCTGAAACGATGCAGCTATGTCCGCTCGCAATTTTTCGTCCAAGCGCATCTGCCCCCAGTCGGGTTTGCCCGTTCCAGCGATGCGATAGCGCACCGCTGTCTTCAGGCCGGAAAAACTGAAATCCAGACGCGACTTGTCGTCTAGCATGGGTCTTGGAAATGCGATCGCTTTCGGATCGCCATGCTCAGCAAGTTTCGCCAACTGCGGTCCGCCAGGAAACGGTATCCCTAGCATGACCGCCACCTTGTCGAAGGCTTCGCCCGCCGCATCATCGATGGTTCCGGCAATGTAACTCCATTCGGTAGCCGAAGTGCAATGATACAGGTTGGTATGGCCACCGCTTACCACAAAGCCAATGCACGGAAAGATGCTCTTGCCCGTGCCAAGTCCACAAGCATAGACGTGTGCTTGAACGTGATTGATACCGACGAGCGGTTTGTTCCAGGCGAGAGCCAAGCCCTTGGCTGCCGAGAGACCGACCAACAGCGAACCGGGCAAGCCAGGATGCGTGGCAACGGCAATCGCAACCAGGTCATCAATTTTCAGTTGGGACTGTCGAATGGCCGTATCGATAACCGGCAATATACGCTCGAGGTGCGCTCGCGCCGCGATCTCAGGTACAACACCTTGGAATTCTTGGTGCAATTCGGTTTGGGTTGCAATGCACTCACCCAGCACTCGTCCGTCCTCGCTGATTACCGCCGCTGCGGTTTCATCGCATGTTGATTCGATAGCCAACAGGTATCTATCCATCGACGAACAACCTATTGCCTTAGCCGTGATTGGACGAGTTGCATGACTCGGTTCTTTTCGTCTGTTTCCATCGATTCGCACAGTGGAGTCACGATCGATAGATGCCCTTGGAATTGCAATAGAGGCTCGTCGTCGACGGTGAGTAGAGCTTCGAGCCAATCCTCAAGATCGGAAAAATCGAACTGCAATACCTCGGCCATGCGCAGTGCATTCTGAACCCGTTGTGACACGATATTGCCGTG
The DNA here is from genome assembly GCA_040080875.1 of Pirellula sp. Taxonomy (GTDB): domain Bacteria; phylum Planctomycetota; class Planctomycetia; order Pirellulales; family Pirellulaceae; genus JBKCUI01. The sequence continues at coordinate 6,067 of JBEBHM010000397.1, read as the reverse complement.
TATGGAACGATTGCCCTGCAGAAAACGGAGGAGCATGGACGTCTTGGGTATACGACCTCGCCGCAGTACGTCGATCGCACGGAACTGAGCTTTCTGCGAGAAATCCGTAAATCGTTCCGCAATAAGCGACAGACTTGTGTCCGTTCGGCAGCGAGCCAATCCAATAGCTGCCGCGTCCGCGATGGCAGGTTCGGTATGATCGATCAAGCCGATCAGTGAATGCTCAAAACCGATCATGCGATGCCGCGTTGCCAATTCTAGGCAATGGATGGCGGCGGCTGTCTCGGCCGGATCCGCGTTACCTTGCTCAAGGCTCATCAGCAGTCCCTTGATCAATTCGAAATACCGCCCTTGCAAAAACTGGCTTTCGAAAACATGAAACAAATTGCCGAGGCGACTCGGTTCATTTTTCAGATGGAATAATAGATCTGCTACGCTTCGATCCATCCACTCGCACCGAGCTTGCAACGCGGCATCGCTGACCCGAAAGAAGATTTTCGAAGTCTTCTTCAACGATCGAATCGAGTCGAGCTGATTAGCGAATGTCTCAGGCGGGGCCGTTGAGACCGCTTCGATGAGTTTGCCCGCGCAGCGACAGACACGGTCGATCAAGGCCCGACCGGACGCCATCTGTTCGGCTCGTGACAGACACTCGTCGACCAAATCCTGCGGGATCGCCAGATGCGTAAGCAATGGAAATTCTGGAAACGCTTTGTCAGGACCAAATCGATCCCAGGCCAGAAAAACCTGCGGCAGCCATCGATGATCGGTCGAGTAACTTTCGTTGAGCAAATCGAGCGCAACGGTTCGCACCGCAACGGACTCGTGCAGCAGCAACTCGATCAATTTGGAATCGTTAAGCGTCATCGAGGTCAACCCATCGGTGCTCGCGCGCACTCTTGAGGATCGCTTCGCACATCAGGATCTCGCGATGGCCATCTTCGAATGTTGGATAGATTGCGAGCTCGCCTCGGTCAACGCTAACTCGAGATTCTATGGCGGAGTAAAAGGAGCGAAACAACTGTTTGAACGTGTCCGGAAAGCCTTCGTTGTGCCCGCCAGGGTATTGTGCATGCGCTCGAGCAGCCCCCGACAATAGTCCGGGATCGCGAAGAAGCGTTTGATTGGGTTCATCTCGATGGCCTATCCATAGCTCGTCTGGATGTTGACTGTTCCATGCCAGGCATTGCTTCGAACCAGCAATTTCCCAACGAATGGTGTTTTTGTGCCCTGCTGACACTTGAGAGACGTGCATGACTCCGCGCGCACCATTGTGAAACCTGAGCAACACGCTTCCAAAGTCTTCGGTATCGATGAGGGTGGATTCACCGGGCCGGATCTCGCGATGCGTTTTACCCGAAAATGTCTCCGTCGTGCCCAGCGGGGGATGACGAACTGGGTAAACCGTTTGCAAGTCCGCGCAAACCGATTGCACATTCAGCTTGCAGATCGTCTGGACCAGATCCAACCAATGTGTCCCAATATCGGCTAATGCTCGCAGGGCTCCACCCTCGTTCGCCAAAACACGCCAGTTGAAGTCGGTGTCTTTGTGCAACCAATCTTGAACGTAGCTGCCCGTGACGTGAAAGACATCACCGACATCTCCTCGCTCCACCAACTGGGCTGCTTCGATACAGACAGGGTAAAACCTCACGTTGTAGTTGACTGCCGTCAACACGTTGGCGATCTTTGCCCGCCGAACCAGCTCGCGACTCTCGGCAGAGTTCATGGCTAAGGGTTTTTCGCACAGTACGTGCTTGCCTGCATCCAAGCATTGGATCGCTTGCTCAAAATGAAAGCGATTGGGGCTGGTGAGGTGTACACAGTCCACTTCGGAATCATCGAGCAACTCACCGAAACTTGCGTAGGCACGTTGGAGTCCGAATTGTTGAGCAGTGTGCCTCGACTTTTCGACGCTTGTTCCCAAGACACCTTGGACTCGAACGCCTGCGCGCAGCAGCCCTTCGATGTGTACAGGTCCGATGAAACCTGTGCCTACAACGGCAGCAACCGATCGAAACATAGCTTGAAAGAATGGGGAACGACGAAAAGGGAGTGGAAAAACCAACAAAATACGATACTTCTCGGCGATCGCCAGTTGAGACACACTCGTTCCCAGGCTCTTGCGTCTTGCCTGAGAACGTAATGTCTTGAAGGTTCTGCCTCCTGCGTCGATGAGTTCAACGGCGCGTACGCAGGCGGAGCCTGCAATTCACCTGGTTCCCAGGCAGAGCCCGGGAACCAGGTGCTGGTGATGAGCGAGAAGTGTCCAAAATACACCACGACAACCATCTCGACGAGGGGTTGCGAGAGGTCTGGGCGTTCCATTTCAACTCGCAGAATTCAACACGACCGGATAGATTATCCCGTCACTATTGTTGTTCCCAACGAATTCAATCCAGTTCCCAAGTGCAGTTCCCAAGTGCGATGACAATCATTCCTCCCATTCTCTACAAACGTCAAATCGAAGGCATTTCGGCTGTGCTCTTGCCATGGACGCCTTCGGGACAAATCGACTTTGATTCCTACCAAAAGGGCCTCGAAAGAACTTGGCGGTCTGGCCTAACTCCAGCCGTGAACATGGATACAGGATACGCTAACTTGCTCAGCTTGAAGCAGCGCAAAGAAGTCTTGGCCATCGTCGAGCAGTTTGCTGGCAGCAGGCCCTTTGTGGCGGGCGCGTTTGTCGAAGATTTGGAAGGTGAAGTGGTCCGCAACTATGTCGACCAATGCGTTGGCATTCAAGAAGCCGGCGGGGTTCCTATCCTCTTTCAATCGACGCGGCTGACTCAATTGCCTCGACAAAAACTGGTTAGTGCCTATCGAACGATTGCCAAAGAGTGCGACAAGGTGATCGGTTTTGAGTTGGGTAAGATGTTTGTTCCGTTCGGTGAGATATACGACCTGGATACATTCCGCGAGTTGCTTTCGATACCTACGCTGATCGGAATCAAACATTCATCGCTTTCGCGTGAGCAAGAGTGGAAACGGTTGGAAATTCGGAATCGAGAGAGACCCGAGTTCCGCATCTACACGGGCAATGATTTGGCGATCGATATGGTTCAGTGGGGGAGCGACTACTTATTGGGCTTGTCTGCGTTCTACCCCGAAGCGTTTGCGCTTCGCGATACATACTGGCGACAGGGGGACAGTCGGTTCTACGAATTGAACGACTGGCTGCAGTATTTGGGATTCATAGCGTTCCGCGATCCTGTGCCGGCGTACAAACACAATTGCGCCATGTTCCTGAAGCATCGGGGCGTGATATCGCACGATGCAATCCCGCCGAATGCCGTCTCGCGTCCGGCCAGCGACAATGATTTGTTGATCCCGATCATGCACCGCATCGATGCGCTTTTGGCATGAACCGATTTGAACACATCCGGCACAAGCCCCCATCCGAACTTGCCTCGGCACGCGAGTTGTTGCTGGTTTTGGCTCCGATGCGGAGCAACGTCAACCTTAGCCGAATCGTCAGGCTGGCCGGTTGCGTTGGGGTGCCTCGCATCATCCAATGTGGGCCCGGGAAAGTCGATCGCGAGATCGCGAGGGACGCAGTGGATGTGGTCGAAATCTTGCAGAGACGTTCGCTCGCCCCGGTGTTGGAGCAACTGCGCGAGGAGGGTTACGAGCGAGTTGGATTGGAGCAAACCACCCACTCGACGTGCCTTTTCGATCATCGGTTTGCAAGCAAAACGGCGCTGGTGATCGGAGCTGAACGCGAAGGACTGCTTCAGCAGGAACTCGATCGGCTGGACTGTGTGGTTGAGATCCCGGTTTACGGTCGCCCCTTGAGTTACAACGTTGCGACGGCAACCACGATGGCCGTCTACGAATACTGCCGCCAATTCCGCTGAGGGTACGGTGTGGATTGTCACTCTGGAGCGTTCCGGTATCTTTAGAGGGATGAGCCACAACGTCTGCACAATCCAAAAGGGACTAACATGAGCCGCGCACCTCGCATTTTGGGAATCGTAGTTGGGCTATTGGCTGGGACCATCGCGGCTTTGTCCATGCGAGGTTCTGCTAACAAGTCTCCCCCCATTGAGCCAAGCTCCAAGTCGTCCATTGCCGCGGTCGACGATCCCGACGAATTCAGTCCGCGAACGTCCACTCCGGAACCTGGTCGCCGCAACAGTCTGAAGATGTTGGTCGAGGGGGCCAAAAAAGAGGACGGTTGGCTCAAAGAATTTGAATTGACCGAACGCAGCGGAAAAATGGTCAAATCCAGCGACTTGCGCGGTGAGCCCTATGTTGCTTGCTTTTTCTTTACAACGTGCCCCGGTACGTGTACACGTCAGAGCAACAAGATGCAATTGCTCCAAAACAAGTACAAAGGAAAGCCGATCAAATTTGTAAGCATCACCGTCGATCCCGAAATCGATACGCCTGCAGCCCTTTCGGAATATGCCGACAAATTCGACGCTGACAAGAATCGTTGGTTGTTCTTAACGGGTTCTTTGGACTACATTGTGCGCGTTGGCACGGAAAAATTCTTTCTGGATCACGTCGAGAAACGAGGGCACCCGGATCGATTTTGCTTAGTAAATGCCGACGGTGATATAGTAGGTGCATACACTTGGCTTGACCAAGAAGAATTCGATCAACTGCTTGTGCACATGAATGAACAGATCGCAAGCCACGCGAACCCATGAAAGACGGAACAACATGACGGATGCCGATATTCACTCACAGCTACCACTTGCATTGGAGAGCTTCAAGGAGCCTGAAAGTGGCAGAGCGATTTCCAAGACAGGGCAAGTTCAGGACTGGGCTGTCGCCGATGGTGTCGTGAGCTGTCGATTGAGTTTGACTAGCATGATGCAGCCCATAGCTCAAGAAGTAGCGGATGCGCTTCGCGATCATTTGCTCGCCCGTGTCGAGGGAATCAAGCGGGTCCATGTCCGACTCGACACGACGTATCGGCCCGCGCCAACCATTGGTCAGATTGGGCTTAAAGCCAAAAGCGTCATCGCCGTGGCAGCAGGCAAAGGAGGTGTTGGCAAGAGTACCTTGGCTGCATCGATGGCCATTGTACTTGGTCGTATGGGAGCCAAAGTGGGTTTGATGGATGCAGATGTTTACGGGCCGAGCGTGCCGCATTTGCTCGGACTCATAGGACGGCCTGAAATTGTCGACGGCAAGATCCAACCGATTTGCTCCGGACTAATGCCGGTCATGTCGATGGGCTTCCTGGTTGGCAAAGACCAAGCTGTCGTTTGGCGTGGGCCTATGCTGCACGGATCGATCACCCAGTTCCTACGCGACACCGCGTGGGGAGAGCTTGATTATTTGATTATCGATATGCCCCCCGGCACTGGCGACGTGGCCCTGACCCTATCTCAGTTGCTACCGCTGTCGGGAGTCGTCATCGTTTGCACGCCGCAAGAAGTGGCGTTATTGGATGCGGGCAAAGCCATCGCCATGTTTGAGAAGACCAAAGTTTCCGTCTTGGGAATCGTTGAGAATATGAGTGGGTTCACCGATCCGGAGTCAGGCAAGACATTTGACATTTTTGGTAGGGGTGGGGCGCGTGCCAAGGCCGAGGAGTTGCAAGTCCCCTTTCTAGGCGAAGTACCGATTCTGATGGCGCTGCGAAGTGAATCGGACGAAGGACGATTGGCAGACGTGCTTTTAGATCCTGTGATCGCGAAGCCGTTCGAGAATATTTGCCGAGGGGTAGTGCGTTCGTTGGCAGCCCAGATTGCCAATCGTCCATCGTTGGCAGCCCCGCTACCAATTTTATAGGGTCAGGTGTGGCATAGGCTTTTTCCGAGAAGACCCCAGCTGCCTCGTGCCGCTCGGTGAACCAGGCACTGTAGCTAACGAACCTAACGCTCCAGTCGGACGAGCCGACATGGGGGCGGACCCCGGCGGTCTTGTGCCGCTCGGTGAACCAGTCTCTGTAGCTAACGAACCTAACGCTCCAGTCGGACGAGCCGACATGGGGGCGGACCCCGGCGGTCTCGTGCCGCTCGGTGAACCAGTCTCTGTAGCTAACGAACCTAACGCTCCAGTCGGACGAGCCGACATGGGGGCGGACCCCGGCGGTCTCGTGCCGCTCGGT
>JBEBHM010000396.1:0-7988 GCA_040080875.1 Pirellula sp. | reverse complement strand
TTACCGAGAACGGATTCATTCGCATGGACCCAGCCTATAGCTATTCCAATCTTCGAATGGAAACCTCCAAGGGGAAAGTAGAATTGCCAAACAAGGATCAATTCGCATCCGAAATGGACGATTTCGCTATGTGCATCGCGGAGAACAAACCTTCCAAGGTCGCGGGCGAAGAGGGTCTCAGAGACCTGCTTGCTATCGAGGCAATTTACAAGTCCATTGAGACGCGAACGACCGTTCAAGTTCAATCCTAAGGCGTCCTTACATTTTGGCCACCCAGTCGCCTATGTCCAACCGCAGGCAGATCGCAAAGAGCGATCGATCGATGCAAATCAAGAAGACCGAAATCCTCAGGATGAGCCCTGAACAGGCCATTCGCAACGACACAGATCCTGAGGTTCAGCTCTTCCCAACGATTGGCTATCCGATTGCAACGAATTCACTTTGGAGGATTCAGATTCAAGGCCGGATATCGCAATCTGCCCCTGCTGGTTTCGGCAAGCGGCTCATGCTGCGAGGACTTATTCGCGCCCTTGACCTGCCAAGCGAAACCGCACAAGGCGAACTGTTTCAACATCGCATTCGCGGATTCTTGACCGCACCCATCGCCGGTGCTCGTGTTCAAGTCGAGTTGGCAGGGCAGCACTATGTCTTGCGTCGGAAGTCGAAAGCAAGCGGACTCTTCAACTGCAAATTGGATCTAACGACGAGGCAGCTCCAAAACTATCGCACATATGGACTTTCCTCGCTGCCAGATCTCCAAAAGGACCATCGCGAATTCCTTCAGAAATGGGACATCGGATTGGGGCAAACAAGTAGCCCAGTATTCTTGGCGGAACGCCGCGGTGTGAGTGTCGTGACCGACATTGACGACACGATCAAGGTGACCGACGTGAATAGTCGCCGGCGGATGTTGCAGAGGACTTTTGCGGAACAGTTTGTCGCCATCGACGGCATGGCCAAGATCTATCAGAATTGGTCGCAGCAAGGAGCTCTGTTCCATTACGTCAGCAGCAGCCCGTGGCAAATCTTCGATTCGGTCTACCAGTTTTTGATCGATGAACAGTTTCCGATGGGGAGCATGCATTTGAAATGGTTTCGTTTGCGAGACGAAATTTTTAAGCGATGGCAAATCCTGCGTCGCAAAAGCAAGGGGGGGATCATTCGCACTTTGATTCGACGGCTCCCTGAGAGAACGTTTGTCTTGGTCGGCGATAGTGGTGAGCGCGATCCCGAAATCTATGCCAAGCTTGCTTCCAAGTACCCCACGCAAGTCGCTCGTATTTGTATTCGCCAAATCGAAGCCAATCCGCTTGACGCGGTCCGGCTCAACAAAATTTATCGACGGTATGGTATGACTGTACCGATCCAAGTTTTCGCAAACCCAATTCAACTCGGCGAGCTTAAACCTTTTTGAGCTGGCTGTATTTCATACGTATTCCAATCAAACGGTGAACAAAATGCTCCGGCAAATTCTATCTCTCGGATTCGTTCTGTCCGTTTGCGTCTCGCTGCAGGCTCAAGAAAAGCAGATTCAAGACAAGAAGAGTGAGCGTCAGCGTACGGATGCAAAGAATTTGCCCGAGTGCGACCGCAAGATTACCTACAAACAAGTGGGCGAAAAATCGTACGATTTACACGTGTTTGAACCAAAGAGTGCCGTCCCTGCTGCGACAGGTAGACCGGCTATCGTTTTCTTCTTCGGTGGTGGGTGGAACAATGGCGATCCCAAGCAATTCTTTACCCAGTGCCAGGCGTTGGCTGACCTCGGGATGATGGCCATGTCGGCGGAATACCGCGTCGCTTCGCGAGACAATGCAAAGGTGATCGATTGCATCGCTGACGCTCAGGATGCGATCGCATACGTCCGTTCGCATGCAGCGGACCTTCAGATTGATCCGACGCGGATTGCGGCAGGAGGCGGCAGCGCCGGAGGACATCTGGCAGCTGCGGTAGCAACCTTGGAGTATCGAGGGTCCGTAGCCGATCGGGCAACGAAAGATTATCGACCAAACGCTTTGGTGTTGTTCAATCCAGCATTGGTATTGGCACCAACCGGCACAGCTCGAGATGTCGAGATCAAGCGAACGACAAGCAACATGGCCGACCGGGTGGGGGACAAACCAGAATCCGCATCGCCGTACCATCATCTGCATCAAGATCTTCCGCCGACCATCATCTTTCATGGACGCGCCGATTCCACCGTGCCTTACTGGACTGTCGAAGTGTTTCGCGACCGAGCGAAAGAGCTCGGTGCTCACTGTCAGCTAAAAGGGTATGACGACCAGACGCACGGTTTTTTCAACGTAGGCCGACCAAAGCACGAAGAAACAACCGCCTCCATGATCAAGTTCTTACGCGAGCAAAAATTCGTCCCTTAGTAGTTTAGTAGGCCTTGGGACAGTGGGCCAAATGGTGCTCTGCACGAGATCGACGCGAGGCGTTAACCTTCGAGCATAAGGGCCTGCACGCCGGGACAGCGAGGCGGCAACGCAACTGCGAAGCCATTGCACAGGTATAATGAAGTCCGAATCCTGATTTTTTGGACATAAACCCGCGGGAACAAAGTGAATGTGGATCATTACAGCATTGCGAATTGCCGGTCTACTTGAGGGAATTTCGTTTTTGGTGCTCTTGCTCATTGCGATTCCGGTGAAATACATTGCAGGCATGCCGCTGCCGGTTAGCATCGTTGGCGGGATGCACGGATTCTTGTTCATTGCCTATATCGCATTGGCCGTTCTTGCAACGGTCGTCTTCCGGTGGCCCGTTGGGAGGTTGTTCTTAGCACTGGTTGCATCGGTCATACCAGCTGGAACTTTTTGGTTCGACCGAAAACTTCAATCGTTGCAAATTCCCGATAGCAGGCACGAGTAAATTGTTAGCAAGCACCGTGCGCGCGAAGAGCCCCTGTGCGCGGTCGGAGAGTAGATGGGGTTGGAATCAAAATGAGGCTGCTGAATTTGTTTCGCGTCAGATTGGAATAGTTAGGATCGAACAATTCGGAGAATTGTGCAACCGTAGTCAGCAGCTGAAGGCTGGGCCTTGAATCAACACTACGCCCGCGAGTCCATTTAACAGAGGATGACTCCTGACAACTGCGTTCGCTTCCCACGATGGCATCGGATCGATGGCCAAGATGACCATTTGGAATTTACTCAGTAGAGAGTTCGTCGCAGGTGGTCGCACGGGAACAATGATTGCTGGCATGACGACTCAAGACGAAGTAGGCGATCGGGACGTCGACCCAGCCTATCGCGAGTCTCGCACGACCCAACAACAAATCCGGCTCGATGACGACCAACTCGTCGATCAGATACCTCGACGGGTCCAGCGTTGGGTTGTTCGCTAAACTGTAGTCAAGGACCAATTTGCTTCGTTGATGCTCGCAATCTTGACTAGAGGCAACAACGAAATTGCCCATAGTCTTTGGCTGGCAAGTGTTTGCATTTCGCTTAGGTCGCCAACCTTGCGCATTCAAGTCTTCTACGCGAACTTGTTCGACGAGGATGTTGAATCCGTGGACGCTCGAACCGCAGTCTCGGAAGACTTTGACGTCTTGATGGAGGCCTGCCAACGCGGCTCCGTAGCCCTTGTTGATTCCGCACCAAGTGCCCACAAGCTCGTGTGGACAAGGTGCCGGTCGCGTCTCCATGAGCCGTTTCAACTCGGAGGGACTGCGCCCGGCCAGTTCAAGCGCTTTCGAACCGCGGTCGGCATCTTGGTCTAGCGCAGCGGAGATATTCCATCGAATCGCTGAACGCCGGACAGTGGGCGAAACACAACCGGTTGTTGCAAAAAACACAACCAAAACGAATTGCATGCTAGAAACGATTCGACATCTTCCAATTGAGCCCATCATGGTTGGTCTGATCGGCAATCGATTTCGACCTCAACAATAACTCTGAAAAGAATGCTAATGCCAGCTTTGCTTGAATTGCTGCTCGTATCGATTGCGGAGACTTTTCTAGTTGGATTCCATCGCTATTTTGCATAGGTGAATACTCTGGTCGATTTCGTGTGTTGCTTCAACTCCGAAGGATCCCACCATGTGGGCTTCATTTTCCTTGGGCCGTAGAGGCCTTCACCTTGGTCCATGAAGTGCGGTGAATCAGGATGGGCCGATTGCCCCCAAGGCGTGCAAGTAAACGAGCTCACGCCGTTGTTGTCAAAGAACATGAGGATCATCGCCATGGAACCGCTGTTGGCTACGTGTCGGCCCGGTTTTTTCGGATCCTCGATCGAGCGGACGTCGAGAAGTGTTTCTGAGAAATTGGCTTCCTTGTTACCCGAACTGAAGTCCGTTCCCGAAGCAGGAAAGTATTTGTTCCCGCGCCCGACAACATGCACTTCACCCCACTTTATGTCCCATTTCCCAAAACGTGTCTGCAATTCCACAATCGTTTCTGACAGCAATTCAAGTAACTTGGTTCGAGTTTCAGCGGTTAGCGGTTTATCGCCTGCCATAAGGGTCAAGTCGCACTTGTCACCACACTTGAGTCGCCAAAATTTGTAAAGATTGGTAGCGGTCGCATCGGGAGTGAAGTATCCATCCCATGCAAGAATGGCTTCCACCCCCCGTTTCAACTCGGTGTTTTCCGCAATCGTTTTTGGCGCCGATTCCCAGGCTAAACGCAATTCGCTTTGCCATCGACCGGCGATGCGATCGAAAACATCCATCGCATACGACTTCGCTTCTTCGCGAGTCACGGAAGAGTCATTGTGAAGCAGCTCAATCGTTCGACGTCCTCGCGGATTGTTCTGATCCCAGCTTACGTTGTAGATATAATCTCGATACTTGTCAGGTGTCAAAGGAGAATCGACCATCATGTTGGCTGGGCTGATATTGCAGTTCTGCATATAACCTTGCGGAGGGTTGACGATTCGCACAAGGTCACTTTGTGGATGAATCCCTGACCAAGCGGTCTTGCTGGTGGTACCGTCGACAGGTCTACTCCAATCGAAACCTTCCGGACGGATCGGCGTTGCTCCGTTGCGAACATACGAAATGTTCCCTTCGGTGTCAGCCGACATGACGTTCTGTTCATTGTATTGGTGTAAGGCCAGTGCTTGGTTTACTTCATGTACATTTTTGGCTTTGGCTGTCTGATAGAACTGAGCAAACAATCCCGTCTGCTTCATGTAGGGTGACGCACCGACAAAGGCCACACCGTTTTTTACGTCAGGTTCTCCCACTACCGGACCGAGGTGCGTGTAGAGGGCAGGCATCGAAACCGCTTTCGCTCCCTGAACAGGGATTTCGAAATTCTTCAGCTCCATATTTCTCCACTCGCCGTCGTATTCGTATTGAGGTAGCGGTGCCATACGGATCTTCATTCGATACACATCGGAGGTGTCCGGACCACCCGTGGTGAGTGCCCATCCAACAGTCTTGTTATGCCCAATCGCGAGCATAGGGGAACCAACGAGAAAGTAACCGTTCATATGCATGTCGCCTGCGTGCACTCGAGCTTCGTACAGTACCGCTAACCCTTCCCAGGTCAAGTGCGGGTCGGATAACAGGATGGCGGAACCATCGGCGGACCGCTTTGGTGAGACGGCCCATTGATTGGAGCCGGCTGCGGGTTTGGCACGTTGTGGGCCGTTTTTCAGATCATCCATAATAGTACCGATAGGCCAACGCAATATCATGGCTCTCCCGACAGCTAACGGATGCCATGGCTCAATCGGAATTGCGACATCTTTCGCTTCATTTGGGTGGCTATCGATGTAAGACTGAATTCCTGCAGCAAACGCAGTGACCGCGGCCTTCAACTGAGTAGGAGCCGTCTCTAAATAGGCTTTGTGCAGAGTATCGTTGTGCGTCAGTCGCATCATGTAGTCTTGCTGGACGAATTCAGGTCCTTTGACCTCCGCCATTCGTCCAATGCCGGTTCGAATTGCTAAATAGATATCCTCCAGTCGATCTTCGGCTTGGGCATTCCCAAGGGCAAAGTAACCAGCAGCCTCGCCGCTAGAAACAACGTGAGGTACGCCCCAAGCATCACGATGCAACAATGCGTCGTCAGCCATCACGGGTCGAATCCGACTTGTGATGATCGACTCAACAGCCACAGCAAAAAAGAATGAACACACCAACGATTTCGAAAACTTCATCAATACCAACCTTTTACTGCAAGTTCATTAAGGGGGAGGAAACGAGTATTGTAGAGCAGTTATTCCCGGATACGTTCCAGATTCGTTTTGAGCTTGCCCATGTACTCGAGAAACGAGGGTTCCAGAAGACGAGTTTCCCCGAAGACGGACTGAAAAGCCCGCAGTCGTACTTCGCCATTCGCATCGTCAGGAAGGGCGTTGGTCGCTTTGTAGTACGCCATGAGAGCCTCGAAGCGAGTGTTCATCAAGAAATAAGTGAGGGCCCACGCTTGGCCGTAAGCCTCGACGGCTTCGAGCTGATTCTTGGCCTCAAGAAACAGTCGATCCGATACAATCGATTCAATGCCCGTTCTGGAACGATCGCGGGTCACGATGCGATGGTCCATTAAACGCGATTGGTTCACGGCGCCGACTCCTCCCCAAACTGCCCCTGACGGAGTCTCGAAGAAACTAGCCAATCCCTCATGAGCCCATCGCGACGTGATTCTATCTCGCGGCATGATTCCCGAGTTGCCAGCAAGTTGATGCGCGGCTTCGTGCGACACCACTTCGATATCCGATTCTTCTTTGGCTACCTTGGTGATGAGTTCTATCGCGTTGGAAAGCAACGCCACTTCTTGAGACAGGGCTGTCCCTCGCAATTGAAGCTTTCGCTTCTTCAAGTCATCCACGGTTTCCGTCATTCGTTTCATCGAGGGTGTTGTCCCTTGGTCGTAAAACACACTGATATTGTCTTTTGGAGACCAGTAGCCGCCTGCGTATGCGAGCCGTGTATCGACCGCGGCAGAGTATCGCTGGAAGGACTGCTCCTCGGAAAAGAGAATCACCATCAATCGTTGATTGGGCGTTTCTAATTGCACTCCGTGCAGGGCGAATTTAAGAAAGTAGGATTCAAAAATTGTCTCAAGCAGCTCAAGCCTTGACTCGGCCCGCGTGTGCCTGTCCTTGCCCGAGCGAATATTGGCGGTATCGTGCAGCATGATGTAATGAGGGCTAACTGCAGTCCGAAGTTTGGCGAGCCCAGTCGACTCTCGCATGCGAGCCTCGGAGTCCTTGGGATCGCCAATCGGTTTTGCGATTCGGTTGCGCGCCTCGACAATCGCTTGGACGATTTTGTGATTCGGGTCAATTCTAGAAGCATCATCGCAACACTCGCGACATTCTTTCAACAGTCCGCATCGCAAAGCTTCTCTGGCTGCTTCGAGGAAGCGTTCGGCGCTTAAGGACTTGATTGCATCGGTCCGCAACTTTCGAACGTGTTCGTTTCGAGCCGGTGCTTTCACCACGACAGCATCGGCTAGGCTAAAGACCACAGAGCCGAAGTTCCGATGGGTGAACTCCACGTTGCCTCCGGGGATCACCTTGGTTTTGCCTTCGAGAACAATGGTTCGATCGCTCCCTGGGATAGTGTAGAGAACGAAGTCGCCACGAATTTGAGATTGGGGAAAGATGCACCATGACAACGCAACAGCGAAGAGTACATGGGCAGCAACGTGGACCAAATTTTTCATGGATTGAGGACTGTCGTAAGTAATAGTTGCGTCCATTCGACAGTGTTTTTGGGGTAATTCGACCGCACAAAAAGAGTATTCAGTATGGGAGTTGCCATGAGGGTGTCATCATAGGTATACTAATTCAAGTGTGACAATTCGTATTGCGCATTGAAGCACGTCTCATCCATCCCCCCTCCTACATCTTGCCTAACTACATTTTGGCAGTCATTCATTCTTGTGTAGTCCAGAACGAATCACGACCTAACAGTTGGTTAGACAAAGCCTTTCGGCTCCTTTCAACATGACCGGCCAAGATGACGAACCAGTAGTTCCTCCGCGTAGCGTACGCCCCAAGTCCTTTGCTCGCAAGGAAGATGCCCT
>JBEBHM010000395.1:0-7991 GCA_040080875.1 Pirellula sp. | reverse complement strand
GTACCTCGTCTCCGAGATGTTCATGAATCCACTGGCACATGGACCGCAACATTTTCGGATCATCGTTCTCGTTTGGAATGATAAGGTTGGTAATCTCCAACCAGACGTTTGTTTCGCCCGCCAAATATTCCAAGGTGTCGAGCGTCGGTTGCAGGTGCGCCAGACATAAGTGTTGATAAAAATGCTCGCTGAAGCCTTTCAAATCGACGTTCGCCGCGTCCATTACCTCGAAGAAATCCTTCCTTGCAACCGGATTGATGTAGCCTGCAGTCTTGGCAATTGTTTTCAAGCCCAGTTCATGACACGCATGGGCCGTGTCGATTGCGTATTCGGCCCAAATGACCGGATCGTTGTACGTGAAGGAAACGCTTTGACAGCCCAACTCCTTCGCTGCGAGTGCGATAACTCGCGGTGTTGCATGTTGACTGAGCAGTTGCAACACTTCACGTGACTTCGTAATCTCCCAGGCTTGGCAAAACTTGCAGCCCAAATTGCAACCGGCCGTACCAAACGACAAGACACTTGTACCAGGATAAAAGTGATTCAACGGTTTCTTTTCGACTGGGTCAATGCAAAAACCGGTGCTATGGCCGTAGGTGAGCAGTTCCATCTTGCCATCGACGTTTTTTCGCACAAAGCAAAAACCGTGCTGTCCGTCCTTTAACGCACAGTTGCGTGGACACAAATCGCACACTACACGTCCTTCATTCAAATGCCACCATTGAGCTCGATGATGCGATTCTTTTGCCGCAATCGAACCCGAAGGATTCTCTCGATCCGAAGCGATTTCCAGTGGCAAGGATGCACGTGGCATAACTCAACTCCTTCCATTCACGTTTTTTCGAACAAAGAATTCCAGATCGAGCAATCAAGAAAGCTCAATGGCATACGAAGTGCAAACCGTGGGCCATGGGCCTATCGCCATTCCCCTACATTTTTTGAAGGAGAGGGAACATCGGCGAATTCGATTGGCCACGTAGAGAGCTATATCGGCACAGTTTCGAACTGAGGCTGTGCGAATTGTCGCGCCTCTCGGAGGGAATCTCCGATGGAAACAGAAAGGCTCCATCGCCACTCGCGAACAGTGATTCGGGTTTCATTTACAGATTTCTTTGGTTGCCCCGAGCTTTTGACAAGCGGTATGGCGATTGCTGTGAC
The DNA here is from genome assembly GCA_040080875.1 of Pirellula sp. GTDB lineage: Bacteria > Planctomycetota > Planctomycetia > Pirellulales > Pirellulaceae > JBKCUI01. Next base: position 6,833 of record JBEBHM010000395.1, on the reverse strand, counting down.
CTAGCCTAAGTCCTTTGGAGGTCGTCCCACTTTCCAACATCACAGATCATTCGATTAATTGAGCCTGAGGCATTAGCCGATCGATCATAGGACTCGGCTAGCGCCTCAGGCTCAACACAAACCCAGCGAAATACTGCGACGAAAGTGGGAGGATCTCTTTGGAGGTCATCCCACTATCCAACGTTTTCATTGGTAGCGGAATGCGTCAAGCATTTCGAGACCCTTCCGTTCCGCTACGATAGTGGGACGACCTCTTTGCCATAACCATTTTTGAGGATTTGCCGATGTCGATTCGTAGCTTAAACAGGCTATTCCAACCGCGAAGTGTTGCGGTGATTGGTGCCAGCCCAAAGAAGACTAGTATCGGTAGGATCATTCTGTCCAATCTGGTCGACGAGGAGTATCCCGGCACGGTCTTTCCCGTCAATCCAAAGTACGATGCGATCGAGGGTATGCCATGCCTGCGTTGCGTAGAAGACATCCATGATCCTCTTGATCTAGCTATTGTTTGCACTCCCGCCGCCACAGTACCAAGCATCGTTGGTGAATGTGGCCGCGTGGGCGTCTTGAACGTGCTGATTATTTCGGCTGGCTTTCGCGAGACGGGCGAGGCTGGATTATTGCTCGAAGAAGAGGTTCGATGCGTCGCGGCCAAGTACCCTACCATGCGCATTGTAGGACCCAACTGCCTTGGAATTCTATCACCCCATCACGGCTTGAACGCTAGCTTCGCGAGGAAGCTGCCCAAGCCTGGAAGGACTGCTTTTGTATCGCAATCGGGAGCGCTTTGCACTGCGATTATCGACTGGGCGATCGACGAGTGGATCGGGTTCTCCGTAGTCGCGTCTATTGGCAACGCTTTAGACGTCGATCTCGGAGACATGATCGACTACTTGGCGACGGATCCCAATACCGATTCGATTGTCTTGTACTTGGAGTCGATCGGCGACGCTCGCAAGTTCATGTCAGCGGCCAAAGCCTTTACTCGCACGAAACCTATCGTGGCTTATAAAGCGGGCCGCTTTGCTGCCTCTGCCAAAGCGTCCGCATCGCATACCGGCGCCATGGTGGGAGAGGATAGCGTGTATGACGCGGCAATGGCCAGAGCAGGAATCGTTCGAGTATATGACATGAACGAGTTGTTCAACTGCGCCGAAGCCTTGGCACGTGGGAATCTGCCGCGCGGACCTCGATTGGCGATTGTCTCTAACGCTGGCGGTCCGGGTATTATGGCAACCGACGCGCTGTTATCTCGACAAGGCACTCTGGCAACGCTCAGCGAAGTGACACTTAAAAAACTGAATCAACAGTTGCCTGCCGCTTGGTCACACCAGAATCCAATCGACATATTGGGCGATGCCTCGCCGTCCGTTTTTGGCCAAACGGTCGAAACCGTCCTTCAGGATAGTAATGTCGATGGATTGATCGTTCTATTGACACCGCAAGCGATGACCGATCCCACGGAATCGGCGGGTGCGATTATTGCTGCGTCCGCTCACTCAACCAAGACGGTTTTGGCTGTCTGGATGGGTGGGGCTGCCGTAAGAAACGGTATTGTGAAGTTGAATCAAGCGGGAATTCCAAATTTCGGTAGCCCCGAGCAAGCGGTGGCGGCCTTCGAGAGCATGGTTCAGTACAGCTTACGGCGAGAGGTTCTATATGAAACGCCCCATGATCGTGCCATCGATTTTCGGCTTTCCAATGCTGAGCGTGAAGCTCCTGTTCATGCCAAATCCGGGATGCTTACTGAAATTGAATCGAAGAGCATATTAAGTGCCTACGATATCAGAACGAATGAAACCGTGTTTGCGTCGGATGCTGACCAAGCTGTCGAGATTGCTCAACGCCTAAATTGTCCCGTGGCTTTGAAGATCGTGTCGCCTGATGTCAGTCATAAGTCGAGCGTCGGTGGTGTGATGCTGAACTTAAGAGGAGCGGTCGAGGTCAAAGCGGCTTTCGAAAAGATATTATGGACAGTCAGCAATTCGAGGCCAGGAGCGCGTCTTCAAGGCGTGTCTGTTCAGCCGATGGTGTTGGATCCCAACGCTGTTGAACTCATCGTGGGAGTGAAACGAGATCCAACCTTTGGTTCGGTTCTCATGGTTGGTTCTGGCGGAACGATGGCCGAACTTGTTCGCGACCGTGTCGTCGAGCTTCCACCGTTGAACGACCGTTTGGCCCGGCGAATGCTCGAATCCATGCGGGCTTGGCCTCTGCTCAATGGATTTCGAGGGCGGCCGCGAGTGAATATCGACCGGCTGATGGACACCCTCATTCGTTTCTCGTACTTAGTCGCAGAGCGGCCAGAGATTGTCGAGGTCGATATCAATCCGCTACTCGTCACGCCCAAGGACGTCATCGCAGTGGATGCCAGGATTATTTTGGATTGGAAGGTGCAAACAGCGCCAAGACGTCCCTATTCGCACTTGGCCATTCGTCCCTACCCATCCGAACTGACCCGAAAAATCCGATTGACGGATGGGCAGAGCGTCACGCTGCGACCGATTCGCCCTGAGGATGAGCAAGCCTGGATCAAGCTGCTGAAGGGCTGCTCGCCCGCAACAATCCACGATCGATTTGGTGGGTTGGTACAGCATTTCGATCACGAGTTCGCTGCGAGGTACTGCTTCATCGACTACGATCGCGAAATGGCAATCGTCGCTGAGATTGACGTCGGTGGGGCCAAGCAACTAATTGGGGTTGGTCGATTGGTTTCCTATGCGGATCGCGATCGGGCAAGTCTCGCGTTACTAGTGGGTGACACTTGGCAACATCATGGGTTGGCAACTCAACTGGCTGATCTGTGTATGGACGTCGCCCGCCAGTGGAATGTTTCGCAAGTCGTTGCCGAGACGACGGCAGACAATCTACCGGCTCGCGAAATTCTTCGTTCGCATGATTTTCGCGAGGAAATCGGCGATGACGGCGTTGTCATTGCTCGACGATTTCTCGCAACCGTCTAGGAATCGAAGTGTCGCAAAGAACAGTACCGCACGATCGACTAGACAAATTGTGGAATGCAGACCGATCGCTTACATCGCTGGAGGCGGGCCAGCGGCGCGCGAAGTACGGTTTCAACCATATTATTGAATCAGCTACGCATCCGTGGTGGAACCTTTTACAAGATACCGCCAAAGATCCGATGCTGTGGTTCTTTGGCGCGACGAGCGTACTCTATTTTTTTGTCGGGCAACGCACCGAAGCACTCACCTTGCTTGCGGCAATTCTACCACTGATGGGGATGGATGTTTACTTGCATCGTCGCACCCAAGCATCGACCGACGGGCTAAAGATCCGGCTGGCTTCGACCGCGACGGTCATCCGGGATGGCGTTGAGCTTTCTATTGCATTAAGCGAAATTGTACCTGGCGACCTGGTCTGTCTCTCTACAGGAGAATCGGTGCCAGCCGACGGGATCTTCTTGGCGGCACAAGAAGTCCAGGTTGATGAGTCGGCGCTGACCGGCGAAGCCTACCCTGTGGCAAAGCGTCCTTTTGTCACGGAAATTGCCGAACACGGGCCGCTTGTCGATGAAATGCATTGGGCCTTTGCTGGCACCCGGATGCTCACGGGCAGTGCAAGACTGCGCGTCGCGTTTACTGGACCAGAAACGTTGTACGGCGAGATCGTGCGATCGGCAGTGCATGGTACGCATGATACCACACCACTTCAGAAAGCCATTTCCGGTTTGGTTAGGATCTTGCTGTTCGTTGCCATCGCTTTATGCGCACTTTTGTTCGGCGTCAGGCTCTACCAAGGAAATTCATGGCTCGACGCATTGATTAGCGCGTTAACTTTAGCCACGGCCGCAATCCCCGAAGAGTTTCCCGTGGTGTTCACTTTTTTTCTGGGAGTGGGTGTCTATAGGCTCGCACATCGACAAGCTCTCGTGCGCCGCTCCGTGACCGTTGAGAACATCGGCCGAGTTTCCTGTATCTGCTCAGACAAAACTGGCACGATCACAGAGGGCCAACTGCAACTTTCCCATGCGATCCCATCACCCCCTAATGATGAGAACCAACTCCTATCGCTAGCACGCTTAGCGGCTCGTGCTGACAGCGGAGACCCGATCGATGAAGCGATCTACCAATTGGCAAACGACCGCAAGATCGCTTTGGATGTAGTTAGTCACATAAAAACTTTTCCGTTTACCGAGGACCGTAAACGCGAAACAGCAATCATCCGGAGAGCTTCGGAACAATGGACCGTCGTTTCAAAAGGCGCGGCGGAGGTTATCCTGGAGATGTGTCGACTGACAAGAGAGGAAAAAGAGTCCTGGCTTAAGCAGATTCGGGAATTTGCAGCAGGCGCCCATAAAGTCATCGCTGTCGCTTCCGTTGACGTCGAAGAGACAATCGATGTAACCAAGGAACCTATCGATGAATTTGTGCTCGCGGGTATTTTGGCCTTCGAGGATCCTGTACGCGTGGGTGTTCGGGAAGCGATCGCGGCATGCCGCTCGGCGGGTATCCACCCGATGATGGTAACGGGCGATCATCCGCTAACCGCACTCGCCGTTGCGATCGATGTGGGATTGGGTGGCGAGGTACCAAGGGTTGTCACGGGAGACGAAGTCGCCGAAATGATTCAGAAAGGCCTTGGCCATGATTTGCGAAATGTCGATGTGATTGCCAGGGCAAAGCCTGCTCAGAAACTCATGCTGGTCAAGGCTCTTCAACAGACTGGCGAGATCGTGGCCGTAACCGGTGACGGCGTCAACGATGTGCCTGCGCTGCAATCGGCCGACATCGGAGTCGCCATGGGTGGACGCGGCACACGCAGCGCCCGTGAAGTTGCGTCCATCGTGCTTTTGGATGACAACTTTCGAACCATCGTGGGAGCCGTCGCAGAAGGCCGGCAACTGTTCCGCAACCTGCAATCGAGCTTTGCTTATCTGATCATCATCCATCTGCCGCTTGTGCTCACGGCAACCTTCATCCCATTGGCGGGCTATCCACTGTTGTACCTGCCAGTCCATGTAGTTTGGTTAGAGTTCTTGATTCACCCAACAGCCATGCTCGTCTTTCAAGAGGCTGCTCCGAACGTACTTCTGCGCGATGCTCGTGCGCGCAGCAAAGCAAGATTTTTCACCCAAGGACAGTGGCTGATGCTGGTACTTACGGGCCTATTGATCGCGGTCTTTGTGTCCGCAGGTTTTCTCCGCAGTCTCGAAGGCATCGGGAATGTTGAACACGGACGAGCGATGGCGTTAGCAACACTCACGGCATGCAGCGGCTTGGTTACTGCGGCACTTAGCAACATGCGAACGAGAGCAGCGTGGGTGATGGTCATCGGCACTTTGGTCAGTTCATTGATCTTGATTCAAACGCCGGGACTGGCAGCGTTATTGCATTTGACTTCACTCCACTGGGATGATTGGACGCTAGCGATTTTTGCGGGTTTGATAGCCGCATCCGTACCTTTTGCATGGGGAACCTCGACGTCGGGCGTCGAACACCACCGCGCTGACGCTACCACCAAGTCGTAGTCACGGAGAAACGATCCATCGCAGGTTTCTCAGTCGAATTTCCTCGCCTATAGCCCAGCAGCCTTTGCCAGTCGCAGCAATTCATTGAGCATCTCTGCCAAGCACGGACACTTCGACACGGCGACATTCGGGTCAAGCTTTGCAAACAATTCTCGTCCATGTGTCACTTTCTTGTACTCACGACGTGTGGCTTGCGTATAAAGTCGATTCAGTAATCTCGCGGGCGGTTCGTCAAAGTTAACGGACTCCGGAAGAATGGTTTTGGGAGGTAGAATTCGTCGAACCGCCGAGGGGAAGATACTTGGCTGAGCTAGCAGCCACGCTTCGAATTCGTGGACTGCGAAGAACATATGGAATCGATCTCGATTGACCTCACTCTCAATTCGTTGCGTTGCCCACGCACGGCGTTCTTCTGCGGTAACACAATGTTCAGGATAAAATGTTGGTCCGTACAAGTCGATTAATCCGATCACAGAGACGATATCTTCGCTCTTTGGTCCATCGATAAATCCTTGAGCTCGAACGACAACCTTTTGCAGTAATTGTGAATATCCATTGAATCGAACGACTTGAATTCCTACACGAGCCTTTAGTTGTGGGTCCAACCAACGTTTTAGGAACTCGGCGACCGTTTGCTTCTCCGTGTTTCCTTCGACCAACAAAACAAACTTCATTGCATCGACTCCAATTGTCTGGAGCGGAAAAGTTCACCAAGAGAGTACTTACCTAGCAAATATCCCAAATCATCTCCTGACACGACTCGTAGCTTTGTTTCTCCATTGACCCACTCGGCAACCGTCGTGGTTGGCGGATCGGTACCAAAGGCGTCAAGAAATTCAGGGGAATGCGTGGTTAGGATTACTTGGGACCGGAGGGCCGCGTCACGAGCGTATTCCGCAATGATCGGTAACATTGAAGGATGCAATCCGGTCTCTGGTTCATCAATAGCAACGAGGGATGGTTGCTTTGGATTTGCAAGAACAGCCATAAGAAACAAGAATCTTAGCGTCCCATCAGAAAGGTCTGCGGCGGATTGTTCCCGCTTCAGACTTTTCCAACGTACCCGCAGTTGGACCCGTTGGTCGGCGGCTGGCGGAAAAACCAGTTCCTCAAAATCGTCACTGAAGGCTGCCCGCATGGCCGCATTGACTTCGGATTTAAACTCCCGATCGCTTGTGTAGAGCGTATGCAAGACGGAAATCAAGTTCTGGCCATCGGATTCAACACGGGTCTCGTTTCGTGTTAGTGCGGCTTGACGTATCTCGGCTTCCCGGTTGGTGTGGAAATCTTCGTAAACGGTCCAAGCGGACAACTCTCGGTGAAATTCGCTGATGTAATGATTCGC
>JBEBHM010001149.1:0-2083 GCA_040080875.1 Pirellula sp. | reverse complement strand
GAACGAGCGTCGCGAGGTCTGCTTGAGCAACTTGAAGTTGCTGGTTGAGTTCTAAGAGTTGCTGATCACGTTTTTCGACTTCTAACTCAGCACGGATGACATCCTGTTGCGATCCGCCTGAACGAAATCGATTTTGTGCAATTTTGACGATTTGCTCGGCTAGTTTTCGATTCTCATTGACAATCCGATACGCTTGGGTCGAAAACCACACTTCATAGTAAGCCAAACGAACTGATTCAGCGATCTCGCGCTCGATCTGCCGCATTTCAGCTTGAGCCATTCCGACTTCTCTGATGGCGACTTCTGCTTGGGCACGCAACTTCTCCGGCCATGGAACGGTTTGAGATAGTGAAAGCTGATTCGTCATGCGGCCGCTGGCCAGTTGCTGGGCGTTGTTCGCAATTGGCCAGAACAAGGTTTCTGCCATTGGATCTGGAAGAGCACGAGCTTGTGGAATGCGAAACTGTGCTGCCGCAATCCTCGAGCGGGCTGACTGGATTTTAGGATGAATGGCGATTGCCTCTTGAATTAGCTCTTCCACACTTGTAAGTGTCTTCTGTTCGTCTTCCCCACTTTGATCGCTCTTCCCCTCATCGTTAACAATTTTGTCCTTGTCTTCGTCTATATCGCCTATTTCGTTCTTCTCATTCTTCTGCTCACTCCGTTCTTTCTCGCCCGCCTCATTAGCAAACACATTGGCAGAGGCTAATATTATGGGACCGTTTGTTGGGCTGCGAGTTTTGTTTATTTTGACATCCCGATCTCGTGATGGCTTTTCCTCGCTTGAGTTCTTTTGGGGGAAGTTCGAGGTAGATGTCAGGCGAATCCGGGAATCTGCGCGAGGTTGGGCACTCGTGCACCCCGCAATCGGTACAACCAGTAGAATCACCACAACCAGAATTTGTCGATTGAGAGATTTTTGATTCAATGATTGAGTCATTCGGGATTCCCTTCCTTAAGAGCCCCTCCACGGGCATTGATCTCTGTCGAAGCGACAGCTAACGTGGTAGGAAGCCGCGCATACCCTTTTATCGGAATCGCAACGCGACAAATCTAATACATGCCGTTTTGACGGCATAACCCGTAGAATCGATTTACTTAGTTGGGTTCCGTCGGCTTATTGAAAGGGAGATGCCATTCCTTAACTAAGCAGTAGATGCAAGGAATCACGAAAAGTGTGATGAGAGCCACACTCATTCCTCCGACGCTCGGGATGGCCATAGGTTGCATCACGTCCGAACCACGCCCACTGTCGAGAAAGATCGGCGCAAGACCAAGGATCGTTGTGACGGACGTCATGAGGCATGGGCGGATGCGCTTCATGCCTGCTTCAACGACAAGATTCCGCATATCTTCTTTGGTTCGGGGTGGCTTATCGCGAGATAGATCTTCGAGGTAAGTGAGCATAACGATACTATCATCGTCGGCGACGCCAAATAGCGCAATGAATCCAACCCACACGGCGACACTTAGATTGCTGCCCCAGAAAAACAGACCGATAAACCCTCCTGAAAACGATACCGCGATATCCACAAAGACCAATATCACCAGCCACCACTTGCCGAAGCCAATGTACATTGAAAAAAACATTGACAAGAGAACAATAGGAACCAACATTGATAGCCTCGCCATGGCGCGCTGTTGGTTTTCAAACTGGCCAGACCAGGTCCAGTAGTAACCCGTAGGGACGACCAACGAGGCTTCGGATTCGCGCCCTGCAGCAATCAACTCGTCGCTCTTTTTCTTCTCGGATTGTAACAGTCGTTCTGCTTCTTCTACGACACTAATTTCGTCTCGGTCACGAGTGTTTAAAGTGACGTAGCCAACCAGCAAACCATTTTCGCTTTTGATCTCTTGTGGACCAACGCTGAATGTGAGTTTTGCCACCTGTGCGATAGGAATGTGCTCTCCCGTTGATGTCGGTACCAAAATGTGTTCGAGATCGTCGAATCGTTCGCGTAGTTCGCGTGGATAGCGAACACGAATCTGGTAACGCTCTCGTTTTTCAACAGTTGTTGTCAGTGGCTCTCCGCCGATAGCAACCTCGATGATATCCTGAATATCGCGGATGCTGACACCATAG
>JBEBHM010001148.1:0-2084 GCA_040080875.1 Pirellula sp. | reverse complement strand
GATGACGCTCAAGTAATTCGACGCGATTGGGTGCAGAGCCGGACTCGCATGCGCGAATGTAATCGGCGATGACGGCTTCCAGCCGTTCGTTGCGAACTACTTCGGTGTCGGCTTGTGATGCATTGCTTTCTGACATCGGTTCCCCTAAACTGCAAGCCCTTACTCGGCTAAAAGAGTATGCAGAGTTCTTAGACCTCGAAACAAAAGACCTGCCACGGCCGCCTCGCTTCGGTCTATTTCTTCCGCCACTTCGGCCAATTTCTTTCCCTGCAAATGATGCAACACGATGACTTCTCGCTGGGCTTCCGGCAGTTCGGTTAGGGCCTGGGACAGTCGCAGCAAATCTTCCTGCTTGACCGCTTGTTGACTGGGTGACGACTGCAGGGAGACCAGCCAGCCTTCGGTGCGTGAAAACGATGCATCGATCCCATCGTCGAACGAGCACTCGCGCCGCACATCACGTTTGTCACGCTGTTGGTCTCGCAACGCATCGGCTAGCCTGTGTTTGAGAATCTCGCGAAGCCATGCGGCAAGTTCGGCTTCCGTGCTACCCCGAAACTCGCCACGTTTGAGGAAGGCATTGAGCAGTGTTTGCTGAACGATGTCCGATGTATCAAGGCGCGCGGAATAGCGCCGATTTAGATGAGCGTGAGCCAGTAGCGTTAAATACGGCCGATGTCGCTCTAGCCATTGTTCCTGATCCAAATGTAGCTTATTCATGATTGGCTGGAATATGGAGATCGTGCTCAGTGCAGGTTTCATCATAACAAGTCCCCTTAACCCATTCGACCAAATTATTCGCCGATGTGGGGAGAGCTTTCATCGACACGTTCCGTATTCGGTTTGCAGAGGTTCCAACGTGGGTTGGCAAACTAGGTCAAAGCGATTTTGAATCCATTTTCTCGATAAAGTCCAAGACCTCTTTACTGTCGTTTATTGGTGTGACCGCCGATTGCCGACTGAGAATACGACCGTCCTTGCCTATGATGATCGTCCACCTTGCGGCAGTTACACATCGTTGTATCGCGACCGATTTCCCATCGTCTCCTACGACTTCCTTGCCTTTGGAGTCCTTCAAGACGGCTTTCCCGCCAGACCGCAAAGGCACTCCAAAACTGGTTGCAATTTTGCCATCGACGTCCGCCAGAAGTGGGAAGTTAAGTAAATACGCGGATTTGAACTTCTCATGAGCCTCGACCGTGTCGCCACTGATGCCGATCAACTTCACTCCCCTGCAATCTAGTTCGTCTTGGCAGTCTCGATAACGTTGTGCTTGACGCGTGCAGCAAAACGCAAAATCGCTTGGATAAAAATAGATCACAAGCATTTGTTTTCCGACATACTGGCGGGAGTCCAACATCTTGCCTTGATCGTCCAAGCATTGGAATTCAGGAATCGCGTCTCCGACTTGCAGGCATTGGGGGGGATCCGCGACAGCGACCCCCACGAATAGGGATGCGCCCCAGATACTTGTCACTGCAAACAATTGCGTTAAGTGCCACATCGTACAGTTCCTCGTGAGTAATTTGTTACTACCGGCTAAAAGCAGAAAACGAGACACACGTCTGAGGCACCAACGAGCCCAATTGGCATTGGTCGGAATCCCAAAAAATGCCTATGTAACTAATTTGGCGCCCCTATAGTGAAAGACGCCGACGTCAGCAAAGTAGAGCGCGAGGATTTCTAAGATTTAGCGCCTCTGAGATGTCGACTTACGTGGCAGCGTATCTCCGAGACGCTGGTATTCGATCTCAGCCAAAACTCGCTGCACTGATTCCATTGCTACGTAACTGCCGATTGGAAATGAAAATCCTTGAGGCGCATGAGGGGTTCAATGCTCAGTTCGTCCGCCTCGGAGATGCGGACCTACGTGAGCGACCGCCTAATAACCAATCAAGGGGAAAATCTCATGCAAGTCACGAGCGATTTACGTTTCGTTTTCGCAGGACACCAGGTGCTTTTGCGTTCTGGAACAATCAGCGGTATTGCACTACGCGCTGAACGACTACACTGGTTTTCGACGCGAAATGCATCGCGTGGCAATCTCAGGGGATCGGCCTTTCTAGAAGTCAACCTATTTCGAC
>JBEBHM010001147.1:0-2087 GCA_040080875.1 Pirellula sp. | reverse complement strand
TGGGAGCAACTGTTCATAGGTGCACGACTAGTGCGTTGTCCAGCTTAGATTTTTGGGTAGTGGACCTTGTTAAAGGTCCTGTGGTTCAGGGATCTTTAACAAGATCCCTGCGATCTGAGAGGCTTGACAACCTCCACTACCAATTCTTGAAGACGCACTTGAAGACGCATTAGTGGCAATTGCATGGTTGCTGTTTCTTGATTTCAATGATGGTGGCCCGGTCGAGGTCGCACGCGTTCCCCTCGTCGGTATCAATGTGCACTTCGAGTTTGGAGGTTTGGTCTTCGCGAACCAGCACGTCTTCGAAGCTGACCGAACAATGCGGTGACTTGACGCTGAGGGTCATCATGTCACCGTTCTTGACTCCGTAATAAGCGCAGTCGGCTGCGTTGATGTGGACGTGTCGTGCAGCCCGAATAACGCCTTGGCTAAGTTCGACGGCACCGGCCGGGCCAACCAGCACGCATCCTGGGGTGCCTGCGATATCGCCGCTGTGGCGGACAGGCGCATCGATCCCCAACGATATAGCATCGGTATAAGCAAGTTCGACTTGGCTGGCTTTTCGAGTCGGCCCCAAGACGCGAACGTTGGGCAACATACGTCTTCGAGGACCGACGATCATGACCGTTTCGGCTGCCGCAAAGAAACCATCTTGATAAAGGGCTTTTTCCGGGGTCAGTTTTCTGCCGGGCCCAAACAGCTTTTCAACATGTTCGTCCGTCAAATGAATGTGCCTGGCGGAGATACTGACAACTAGATTAGGCTTGGAATGAACGGAATTGGAATGCGGAGCACCAGCCAAGGCTCTTTGTACGGCCGAGCGCACGAGGGACTCGATAGCGGCTGGATCAATGTTTTGAAGGAGTGTGCTCACAGTGATTACTCGGATGATTTGTTCGAAGTATAAAAATTGGACTCGTGTGCATCATTTTGTTTAGCATTTGGCTCAGCCTTAGGCTCGGTCGCGAGAATCAGCTGAACGTTCTGACTTGCAATATGTTGTTGCCAGTCGGGCGCTAGCTCGTCGTCAACAACCAGTGTGTGGACGCTGTTCCAGTCGCACAGGCGCGCCAGGCTGGATTTCCCGAACTTCGAGCTATCCGCCACGATGATGCTGCGATCCGCACATTGCATCATGGCTCGCTCTGTCTCGACCAATAGCATGTTGCTGTTGTAAAAACCCTTGGTGGTAACGCCGGCGATGCTGAGAAACGCTTTTTGAACGGTCAACGCGAGGAGCATTTGATTGGAAAAGTTGCCTTGAGTTACGCCAGTCCGAGAATGAACGGTTCCACCCAGGAGAACCAAATCCACCGAGTCGCTGGCCGAAAACAGGTTTGCAACCGGCAAAGAATTGGTCACGATCTGCAGCGGGCGGCCGACGAGTTGTCGAGCAAGTTCGTAGGTTGTGCTGCCACCATCGAGCAATACGGTGTCATGGTCGTCGATCAGCGATGCGGCGGCCAATGCGATAAGGCGTTTTTTCTCCCACTGGCCAGGATTCCTTTTGGATTCGAATTGCTTCACACCGTGGGTAGGGCCTGTCGAGAAGACGCCGCCATGCGTACGTTTGGCTTCGCCGGTTTCCTCCAGAACCTCTAAATCCCGTCGAATTGTCGATTCGCTGACATCCATCGATTCCCTAAGATCCGGGATAGAAACAAAACCATGTTCGCGAATCAAATCGCGCAGCTTTGCTCGCCTGGCGACCGATCCGTTGAGATGGCTGGTTGGAATCATGGAAACTATGACTGAACTCAGTCAGCAAATGATTACGTTTGGAACATTGCGGTCATTTAGATGGCAATTGTTCGTTCTGTTGTGGCGAATTTGTGGCGAATTGTAATCGCACAATGACGTTATTATACCGAAAATACGCATGCATTGCGTTATATTTATGATTTTTGTGACTTAAATGCGTCAAATTGTGGAATGTTTGCGTCTGTCGTGCCGGTATTTCAGGAGGGATTCGACGGAAAAAGCGCTAGTGATTTCGGCCAGGAAGGTTTCTCGGGAGATTGGGATGTCCGCAGGGTGGGACCACTGTCCCGTCCGTTTATGCGTTCGGGAAGCTATTCGATCAAAAC
>JBEBHM010001146.1:0-2088 GCA_040080875.1 Pirellula sp. | reverse complement strand
GATGTGACACCTTGAAAGATTTGTTGTTTTCCTCGGGCCTTGACCGTCAAGCTTCCGTCGGCGCCTCCTACCACGCGAAAGTTGTCGTCACCCGCTTGATCGAATAGTAGTGTCAACACACCACCGCTAATTGACGCAAGTCCAGGGCCATCTACCGGCGTTTCGCAATGATGCTTGAACTCCAACAACGTCGCGCTGGCGAATTCATAACTATCTTTGAACACGGTAAGACCCAATGCTTCGACAGTCACTGAGATCGAGGCTGCGGCCTTGACACTGCCTTGCAGATCGACGAGGCACTCAAACCCCTGGTCGATTACGACGGCAAGCTCAGAGGGGTGAATGCGTCCGCTGTTGTTCGGATCATTCAAATTCGCTTCCACCGTTGCATAGATTCCACCTTGAGCGCCCGCAGAAATATCGACCGCGCCCGCGCGAATACCTGCAAACGCGCCAACCTCAATAGCACCATTCACGACCACTTCTGCTATGTCGGGGCCGGTTCCATCAGGGTTTTTGCGATCGGAAATATAAAATCCGTCGAAGATATCGGCAGGTTCACCCGAATCAACGAACTTGGCCATGCCTGAGGCGTCGAAGCCGAACCCGAACTGCATGTCGGCGCTGATACCACCGCTAAGGAATGCCGTTAGGAAAGGTGGGAAGATCGGGATCTGCAGGTCCAACAATGCGTCCAATGAGAGATTGGGCGTCTGGAATGTAAAGAACACAATTCCTTCAGGCTTGCCTCCAAGCAACGCCTGAATCACTGACAAGGGCTTTTTGATGATCGGAAAATCAAAGCCGCCTTGGTTTCCACTCAAGCCGCCAGCCGCTCCCGCTAGGATCTCCGTCGCATTGACAAACTTAAGTACGTCCCCCAGGAGGGGAACATTTCCCAGCACACCTGCGATCTGAGAAATCCTAGTTTCATCTAGCGATGCCAACGATGTGTTGCGCAAGTCGAGACCAGCGATGGCTCCGGCACCACCAGCAATCTTAAAGCTACCTAGATTGATCGCTGCGCTACCCGTCTGGGATGCGGTATTGGCAAGGTCGTTGATTTGTGTCGCGAGCTTTATAAACTTCGCCGCGTTGGCGAGTCCTTCGTTGTTGCCAACCGTGGAATAGACTTCGGCAAGAGTCAAGAGCGATACAGGACTGCCCAGCAAATCGGTCACAACCGGAAGAGGCGCGTTCAAGAAGTCGAGGATGGGCTCGATGGGTTGAAGGATATCATCGATCGTCGACAGGATCGGACCGAGGAATTTCGAGATAGCTTGGCCCGCATCGATCGTGACATTGTTTAACGCCAAAACAGGCGAACTGTTGCCTCCAAACGAACTGGCAATAGTCGAAGAGTTGAGGAAGTTCCAATCCAAATTGAAATCGGCGTTGATGTTTGGGAAATCGGCACTGCCTCCTAAGCTGGCTCGCAATTTCAAATTGATATCCGCGTTGCCTGTGAAGCGGGCGTCGACGATCTGCGTAAAGCTGTTTAGAGAAGTCAACTCCCCCAGCGTCAATCGACCATCATTGGACGGGTCGAGCAGGTTGACCACGATTTGGCCTGTCAAATGGGACGGGGCCGTTGGGTCGTCGGTCGCGTCCACTTGAAAGAAGCCTAACGATCCTTTGGCCGCGAAATTCGGAATGGTAGCATCGATCGTGAACTTCAGTTCGTCGTTAACCGCCGTCGACAGGAAGAAGCCTTGAGTCTTACTGATACCGAAACCGAAATTCCAATTGAAGCCAGCTTTGATCTGAATACCGCCATCCAATTCCAAACCGATCAATGGTAGTCCAAGATCAAAATCAAGAGGCAGATCGACGAGCGTCGCTGACTGTGCAAGCGTCATGTCGACACGAATTTCACTGGTAGCAGAGTTGATGATTCCGGGGGACAAAACAACGTCGTCGATTTGCACGCCATTGCCGTTTCGGTCTTGCAGCCAGTTCAATCCGCCCGGTCCGACGGCTTCATAGATTTTCTGACGCAAAACTTCGGTCGTAAGACTACCGGCTTGGTCGAAGTTGTTCACAACTCGGTCGCGGAGGTCCTTGACGAAGCTCGCGGCATCCTTGAGT
>JBEBHM010001145.1:0-2089 GCA_040080875.1 Pirellula sp. | reverse complement strand
AAAATATCTGTCCACTCAGTTTCGGAAGGGATGGATTCGAAACCTCGTATTGTCGTATGTCGCCGTGCAACCAATTCGCAAAATATAGAAAGCGATCGTCGAGGGAAAGGACCAAATCTGTGATTAGACCTGGGACTGGAAAAGGCCAGCCTTTGGTTTCCACCGGGTCGACTTGGATGATCTTTTCGGTTTTCCATTTCCCACCCTCGTTGTACCAATGATGGATCGCGCTGCTCAGCGCCGCACCGACAAAACCATGCGTGCTTTCAGGATTGTGATGAAAGCGAACTTCCAATGGGATCAGCCCCGACTCCCCTAGGTCGACGGACTGAACAATTTGACGATTCGACCAATCCCAGAAATTCAAATGCCGTCCATACTTCGCTTGCTGGACGTCCTCCAGCTTAAATCCCTGTTTGACAGTATTCGGTGCCGCCCATTCGCTGCTGATCATGATGTTGTGTCGCGGTTGATACCAGAAGTCGTAGTTAAAGTGCATGCCTGCAACCGACTTTTCCCAACGCCCAATCACATTGAATTCCTGGTCGATCTCCAGGAATCCGCCCGGTGCATTTCCGAGACTGTCACCCAGCATTGAAATCATGATCACTCCGTCTGCTCGACAATGCACGGTGTGCGGCGTCGATAGGTTTGTACGATCGACAATCTCACGCCTCGTGATGGTTTTATGAAGCTTCAGATGCACCGGATCAGACGCATCGATGGCATAGATATTTCCGGACGACAGGCCTGGGACAACGAGATACCGCCGTTGCCGCTCGCCATGACAACTGCTGCAAGCGTTCCAACCGTAGTGATGCAACTCGTCGCCAGAATTCGGCAGTGAGAATCTGCCGACAACTTGCCCGTAGGATTTCGAACTCCGATCGACGTCGACCGTTGCCATATAGTCGGCGTGATTCGAATCCGTGCCTACCAAAATCGCTGGGACGAACGCAAACTTCTCTGCCGGTGCTTGGATGGCATCTTGAACCGTCTGGTGTGTTGCATGGCACACATGGTCTTCGTGGGAGTAGAGCCGTCTGATTGGTGAATTGAACAGCAAACTACCTGCCGCCAAACCGTACGAAAATTGTCGCCTTTGCATTGTTGATTCCTAATTACCAAGAATTGAGAAAATGTTGACAGAATGGAAACTACGTACTGAACTCAGCCATGGGATTGCGAGAGCTCGTCGATGCGCTCGCTCCAACAGGACTCCGCATCGCGTTCGGTCCACGGAAACGCGCAGGCAATACTTTGCAAGTCATGATATAAATCGACGACCGAGTCGTAACGTTCATCGCGGTTCTTGGACAGACAGCGATCGATCAATTGCGAGAGGTGCATCGGCACGGACTTGTTCAAGTGATGGATAGGCAAGTGTTCCGTATGAAGTTGGTCGGCGAGTACTTTGAGCGGCAAACCTTCGAAAGGTGGCCGTCCGGTCAGCATAAAATATGCGAGAGCCCCCAGACCGTAGATATCGCTACGTCCATCCAAGTCGCGCACGTTTGCGACTTGTTCCGGGGACATGTATGCGGGTGTTCCTGCGATTGCCCCAGCATGAGTCAAAGTCACATTTTGGCTTCCAAGACTGATATCTTTCACGAGCCCGAAATCCAACAGCTTGCACCAATCTGCGACCCCACCTCGACGGCAGATGATGACGTTGGCCGGCTTGATGTCTCGGTGGATTAGGCCGATTCCATGCGCCTCGCGAAGCGGACCGCATAGCTGGAGCAAGAAATGCACGGCCCGCGCGACTGGAATTCTTCCTCCCTCATCGACAAGTTGTTCCAGGGTTTTGCCAGGGAGGTATTCCATGACATAGTAAAATGTCCCATCTTCGGCCCGACCGTAGTCGTAGATTTCGATCGAATTGGGGTGTTGGAGTCGAGCGGTCGCTTGCACCTCACGTTCGAATCGCTGAATCGTTCTCGGGTCCGTGACGCGATCGGGTCGAATTACTTTGATCGCGCACGGTTGTTTTAGGAACTCGTGTTCGCCCAAGTAGACTTCACCCATCCCTCCCGTGCCAATCTTTTTCTTGAGGCGATAGCTTCCCAATCGGCGCACTTCGTCGACC
>JBEBHM010001144.1:0-2090 GCA_040080875.1 Pirellula sp. | reverse complement strand
CCAAGCAACTGAAGTGCCAACCAAAGCCGTGATGTCAACGCTCTCCATTGGCACTCGAAGTTTCAGCCGAGATCGAAACGCCACTAGATAGAGGGAACGACCGGCATCACCGAGCACGAGGAGTTGACTCAACGCAAATCAAAACAGCCGACCGAGTGCTTCGTGTGCATGCCATGGTTATGTGCCTTCATTGTACCGTAAACTTTAAGCAGTAACTCACCAATTGAATCGAGACGCAATGGAACCGACTGCTGCGCCAATCAGGCCAAGGAAAGGGCCACCTATTACAATCATCATCATTCCCCCTAGCGATCCCATTCCGCACGCAGCAGTACCAGGAGGTAGCGATGCATAATAGACAGATTCATGATGCAAACGCGCCATGCCGCACGCAACTGGAACGAACGCGAAGATGAGAAATCCGATTGTCTTCCAGTGCTTACGTGACCGCACGTCAGGTGTTAGTGCTAAAGGCAGTTCTTTGCTGCCGGGTGGTTCGTAGGGACTTGAGGTTTGCATCTTGATCGCGTCTTTAATGAAACACGGCTGTCGCACATAACGACTCGATTCAGCCAGCCCGAGCAGTAGACTCTACGCAAGTCAAAACGCCTGATCGAGGGCTTGGTTGCAATCGTTTGTTCGTCCGTATTTTGTCGCATTGGTTCGTAGAAATCAAGGTCTCAGTGCCTAGCAGATTGAGTCCGTCATTCCGAGTCTGATCCAAAAGACTTTGCACAACTTGGGCATGTCGGTTTGCTCCAGCCTTTGCCAAGCCAAACGTTGCAAAAGGGACAACGCCAGATGAAACGCGCAATCACGGCGGATGTTATTCCAACACCCATTAGACAATACAAGAATCTTTCTGTTCCGTCACCAGCGAATGTCCATGCTGATACCGCGATCGAAAGTAGTGAGATCGCAACGACCACGATCATGACGTTACGTCGAGCTGCGAGTACAGATTTTGTGGGCATGCCTGGCGACTTATCAAAGGACGAACGCTTGGGTTCAGCGGGCACGAGGAGTTGAGCAACCATTGCCCAAGCGGCTGATCGAGTGCTCCGTTGCAACCCTTTGTTCGCTGATTACCGTGGACCTCGTTTGAGAACATTGTAATGCCAATCTTCTGTGCTCGCCACTTCTGTATTGAATCGCGCTACTGACGGTGCCGGGACCAAATAGTCCTTACCATCGACCTGTACGATCCAAAACGATTTGAAAGCATCATCCCAAATGTCGGCGACTGGATCGGCCAGCGTCAGCGATGAACCTTCACGCTTCGCAGTAGTTTGCCATTCACAGCCCCCGCCACTTCCGGACCAAAATCTTACTCGGAATATAGTTGGATCATCTGTTTGGAAAATCTCAAGCTCACTGCCACCTCTGCGAGATCCTCGCGACCAAATTCCACGTAAATCGAGATCAGCTCTGAGCAAATTTTGATCAGCGATTTCGGTCTCGATGGAAGGTTGCCATTCTTTTGCCATATTGCGAAGCTCACGCTCTCGCATCTCATGCGAAGACGGCAGCATCAAGCCATAGAGCATGAAGCATATCGCAAACAAAGTAAGTGATTCGGTCCACGTTGGATACCGCATTCCATGTGACCTTAGTTTGTCAGCGAACAATTATTAGGCCGAATTCGGCATAATTCCGAATCCCCGTTGACTTATTCGAATGCTTGCAACACCGTTCGTCAATGAATAGGAAGGATTTTTCTTGCGTGGCGTCGAGTTGCGAGGTGTCCACTTCCGGTATTATGCCGAATGCGGCATAATGCCGGAAATTGCCGAATTCGGCATAATTCGGGAAGGCAATTGCGACTTTACTGCGTTTTTATTGGGCTACTTCATTTTCCTCCGGAAATATGCAGAAAGATACCCCCATAAGTATGGATAACGATGAAGCAGAGGATAGGGGAACAAGAAAAACAAGAAAGGACAGGCACAGTGAATTGACGGCGTTGGCTGTCGATTAATTCGATTCCACCGCAGAGGGTTGTCCTATGACCATCTCCCGTTCTCGACTTGTTGATACTACCGTAAGTCGTTGGTACCACTGTATTTCTAGATGCGTTCGACGGGCTCATC
>JBEBHM010001143.1:0-2092 GCA_040080875.1 Pirellula sp. | reverse complement strand
TAACGACACCTTGGAATTAAGCTTGGAAAACGATGGTCGAGGATTGTTCGAGCTCGACTCGGAAACAGGATTCTTAAGAATTTCCGACACGGTTCGCTTTCGATCCGACCCGACCGAGGTGTACAACTTGTCCGTCATCGCGATGGACCGACGAGGCTTAACTCGCAAGAGAAATTTCGCAATGCGGTCGCTTCAACGAGAAACGCTGCTTCATGGAGAGAACAACGCCACCGATTCGCTCCATTGGAACCACGCAGTCGCGTTGGGTGATCTGCGTTATACACTAGGCATTGATGGGAATGCGTTCGCATTCGATGGAGTCGATGACTCGCTGCGACTTCGAAGAAACGCTTGGGGAAGCACGAATGGGACCGGGGTTACCTATGCATTTTGGATGCAAGGGCTTGGACAATCGGAGATCGCGCTCGATCGAGACCGCAACGTCGTTTCGTATACAGGCGATGGTGACAACGCCTGGAGTTTGTTTCTCCAGGCCGATGGGAAGCTTGCCTTTCGGATTCAAACAGGAGAAACCCAATCTGTCTCACGAGATCTCTCGCCGTCGCTCGGCGATGAATGGCATTTTGTTTCGCTTTCGTTTCAAGATCCCTACGGTGTGCGTATTACTCTTGATAACCGACTTTCACATGATATCGCGTACAAGGGTGGCCTCGGCTTCTCCACCAACTCGTTCGTTCGGATAGGCGATCGGACTCCGTGGGCGGACTACTACCAAGGAAAAATAGACGAGTTTCGTTTTTATGATCGCTCGCTGAGCGCGCGTGAGTTGGAATTTCTGTATGTAGATCCAAAGCCTCGTATCGGGAACTTGCTTCTGCAGCCGAGCGTTCCGGTGACTCCATCGGTCTCAGACGAGTCCGTCGAAATCATCTCAACCGCGTACTATCTTGTGGACGACAATTCCGAATACTTCGTGAGTGCCAAGATCGATGGACTCAATCCGCCCGTCGTCGCTTCGGCCGGAATTGTCCCGCTCAACATCGATCGACAGCCCATCGATTGGATCCACTACAACACGCAGAGCTATCCGACAGACACGATCTTGGCGCAGCCGCTGGTATCGGGCGATTTGATGTTGCATGTCGACAATGCGACGAACTGGTATGACGGACCCGATCCAAATCAGCGAATTATTGAGTTCTTGTTGGGCCGGAGCACCATCGGCGACATGCATCCTGGCGTAGGCAGTCGGCGGACCATTCTCGACGGATACCCACTCGGCGGAATCGTCGGCAATCGCATTGCGTTGCGATCGCAATATTTCGGCCCAACCATTCCGACAGGAACGGTCATTAGAAATCGCACCTATCGAACCGAGTATCAATACAACTTGGTAGATAGCCAGACGATCCAGTCGCTCCCGGCGACGACCCCCGGAACGTTATCGGGCTTGGCATCGCCTGGAATCGCATCGAACAGCCGATTCAAACCTGGCACGGAATACATTTTGGGCATTTCCAAAAAGTTGCCCGGCCAAGTCTGGGGCGGATTCGAAATCGAATCCGTCAACACAATTTCGGTTCTGGAAAATCAGACCTTTGGTACCCCTATCGCCATCGCGAAACCGTTGCAGGATGGCATGTATATGTACGCTTGGGAAGATCGTGACCGCCGCATATTCGTCGGTCCCCGAGGAGAGATCTTTCTGACTCGCAGCATCGACTACGAACAACAGCCATTCTATGAATTCCTAATTGGTGCGGTCGGTTCCAACGGAGAGCGAAGCTATAAGGGCGTACGCATCGAGGTGAAGGATGTCAACGAGCCGATCGAGAAACTGGATGTCATCAGGTTTCCAGGCATTGAGTACCCGCTCGGATCTATCGTCGGTTCTATCAACGCCAAAGACCCGGACAAAAACGACCGTATCACCTACTCCATTGCTCCGGAAACATCCACGCCCAACGTCGCTCGTACTTGGCCGGCCACCGATTTGCCAGTCGCCAGATCAGTTTGTTCACGAGCCCAGGAGTGAAGATCATGGCGGTCTTCCGGCGTCTGAACCGAACGTTCGTGTAGAAGGGAAGGTCGTTCTCTCCCGTCAGGTAGTGAAAGGTGAACCATCCGAAGA
>JBEBHM010000394.1:0-8029 GCA_040080875.1 Pirellula sp. | reverse complement strand
AGCCATGACCGTGCTGCGAAACAACGATTCGATGGTTCACGGTGCATTCGCCATGCGCAAGACCCCGGAGGGGGACTTGCTCGTGTTGCGTACGAACTTGATTGCCGACCTGACCAACATCGCCGAAATTGCCAAGGTGGTTTCGGCCATCGCATGGCAAGCCGATGTGATCGAGCAACAGTTAACCGGCGCTAACGATCAACATTAAAACCAACGATGTAGCTCAAATCTAAATAGGTACCTTTCGATCTCGCGACGCGATTGCAAACCCCAGTCTATTGATGCTGATCGCCCGATCCGTCAATAAACTCAGTCTGGCGACCTGCGGTGGCAATGTCAAACTTCTTGGCACACTCGCAGAATTAGACTACAATCAATGGCATGTTTATGGATGCACAACTTACTATCGAACAATCCAACGCATTGAATTCGTCCGGCGGTCATCGCTTAACGGTTCTCGATCCTGTGACCAATCGACGCTATGTCATTGTTGACGAACAGGAATTGGCAAAACTTGAAACGATTCAATCCATTCGGATGGGGATCGATCAATTGGAACTTAGCCAAGGACAAACACTCAACGATGCAATGGATGACGTTAGAAAACAATTGAGACTTCGTGCTTGATGTTTCACGTTATCGTGCAACTCCAAGCAAAACAAGATATCGCCAGAAATGCGATGTGGTGGGCTGATCATCATTCGATTGATCAAGCCTTGTTGTGGATTGATGCCGTTGAATCTCAACTACAAGAATTAGGCGAAAATCCATACCGCTTCGGCTTTGCAGTCGAGAATGGCACGTTTCCAATCGAACTCCGACAGATTCTTGTTGGACTTGGCAACCGACGAAGCTATCGAGGAATCTTCACAATTCGAAATGACTCTGTTTATGTTTTGGCAATCCTACGAGCAGAACAACAAGGCATTGGAAGCGTTGATGTACCATCCACACCATGAAAACTTCCCATCATAAGAAATAAAGGCCGATGGGCAAATTCTCTAAATCCGCATTTCGCAAGCAACTAACGCAAGCAGAGTCGCACTTGTCTGCAGCCTGTCCAAAATTGGCCGACTGGATTCAGAGTGCCGGGGTCTGTGCGCTGGAACCGATGCAAATGCGTGAACCTTATGAGGCTTTGGTTCGGGCCGTGTCGCATCAACAGCTGCACGGGAAAGCGGCCGAGTCCATCCTGCAACGCCTTACGGGTCGCTTTCCCGAACAGTCATTTCCAACACCACAACAGCTCTCCCGAATGCGAGTGACGTCGTATCGGGCATGCGGTTTTTCGCAAGCGAAATCCGATGCGATTCGCGGCATTGCGCGAGGGTATCTTCAAGGTACTGTGCCTGACCGATCCACCGCCGAGACCATGGACAACGAAGAATTGATTTCCATGTTGACCCAACTCCGTGGTATTGGAACTTGGACCGTAGAAATGTTCCTCATCTTTACGATGGGGCGTTTGGATGTGATGCCGGTTGACGATTTCGGTGTTCGGGCCGGACTAATGCATTTGTATGAACTGGGCGAGATGCCCAAGAAAGCCGAATTCGCCAAACGAACAGACGCCTGGAGCCCCTTTCGGAGCGTGGGTGCCTGGTACCTTTGGCGTTTGGCAGACGCTCGAAAATGAAACTAACGACGGAATCCCTATGTTTGCGGATAAAGATCTCTCGCTTCGCCTGGAACTGGCCAACGCGACCAGTTGTTCGGCTGTCGCGGACGTGGTCAACCGAAATTCCCGACGGCCTTGAGATGATTCGTGAGCTTGGGCTCAAGAAAACGGCGCCGATCTCGCCATCATGGGAGCATTGCCCGGTAGCAAGTCCCAGAAAAACGCGGAGAGGAATGGATTTCGGATTGCGTATACGCGAACCAAATGGTGTCGTCAGCCGGGATGAGGGATGAGGGATGAGGGATGAGGGTTGAGGGTTGAGGGTTGAGATTGAGATTGAGATTTGCGATTTAAGTTCTTCATCTGTGCTAATCTTGGCCTTTGCAGGAAGACATACAAGCGAGTGATGTCAAGTCGTTGTGATCTGCCAGCGCAACTCTGTCGGCACCAAAATCCCTGTCTGGATTCGGTATAATTTCGGGCAATTCTGAGAACGAGTCGGCTTGCATCCCTCTCTTCACAGATACAGATTCCGTTCTAAACCTCAACGTTGGAGAAAAGTTATGGACCGTGTATGTCATTTTGAAGTCCCCTATTCAGATAAATCTCGCATGGAGTCCTTTTACAGCAAAGTATTCGGGTGGCAGTTTGCACCCGCACCGGGTGACATGCCTTACTCATTCATTTTCACAACGGAAGTGAACGAGCAGTTCATGCCCAAGCAACCCGGCGGTATCAACGGCGGGTCGTATCCTCGCGGAAATGAAGGGGAAGGGGGCAGCAATAGCCCGGTGATCGTGATCGAAGTCGCATCGTGCCAACAACGAATCGAAGAAGTGGTCGCTGCGGGCGGGTCAAAGATTTTGGGTCCAAACGAGATCTCTAACATGGGAATCTATGCACAAGTCAGAGACCCCGAGGGAAATGTGATCGGCCTTTGGCAACCCTTGCACCCCGCCGGCTAATCCACATGTAGATACTCATGGACTTTGCAAGTCGTTTCTTTTGAGAGATCTAAGCCGACTTGCTCGAGTTGCAGGCAACGAGCGGCCGATTTATGCTCCTGGGGCGGGTTCCACACGCGGCATCGATTCGACCACTTTGTCAATCAAACCATAGGTGACAGCTTCTTCTGGGTCCATGAATCGATCGCGGTCGGTGTCCCTCTCGATCTTGTCGAGATCTTGGCCGCAGTGGCGGATGAGGATTTCATTGAGCCGGCGTTTCGTGCGCTGGAACTCGGTTAGGTGGATCGAGATTTCCTCTGCCGTTCCCTGCATACCCGCCAAGGGTTGGTGGATCATGATCCGCGAATTGGGTAGCGAATAACGTTTGTTTTTAGCACCGGCGGTCAGGAGTACAGCTCCCATCGAGGCGGCTTGCCCGATGCAATAGGTGGCGACATCGCACGAAACGAATTGCATCGTATCGTAGATGGCCATGCCAGCAGTGACGCTCCCGCCAGGGCTGTTGATGTACATGTGAATATCGGCTTTGGGGTCGTCGGATTGCAAGAATAGCATTTGTGCGACCAAGGCATTCGCGACCTCGTCGTCGACTTGCGTGCCCAAGAAGATAATGCGGTCCTTTAGCAAGCGGCTATAAACGTCATAGACTCGCTCTTCGCGACCGCTTTTCTCGATGACATAGGGAATCATTGGCATATTGTTGATAGCTCCAGGGCTAGTGGGGGATGCGAGTGCTTAGGAATTTTCTTCTTCGGTCGGAGTCTTGGTCAACAATTGGTCGACCAGTCCATAGTCCCTGGCCTGCTCTGCCGTTAAGAAGAAATCCCGATCCGTGTCTTTTGCAATTTGATCCACCGGCTTGCCGGTATGTTTTGAAAGGATTTCGTTGAGTTGAGTCCGCATTCGCAAGATCTCGCGGGCTTGAATTTCGATATCGGAAATTTGTCCACGAACTCCACCGTGGGGCTGATGCACCATGACGGAACTATTGGGAAGACAAAAACGTTTGCCGGTAGTCCCGCCTGCAAGTAGGACCGCGGCACCGCTAGCGGCTTGCCCGACGCAATAAGTCGCGACGGGGCAGGAGAGCATCTGCATCGTGTCATAGATGGCCAACGTGGACACGACCTCTCCTCCGGGTGAATTGATGTAGAAGTGAATATCCTTGCGGCGCTGTTCGCTCTGCAAGTACAACAGCTTCATGATCACTTCGTTGGCGTTACCGGCGTAAATTTCCCCCTGCAAGAAAACGATACGGTTTTCCAGCAACAGATCGCCCAGTGTCATCTGGCGTTGGCGTTGGTAACTTTGATAGGCATGCGAATCAAAGACCGGCGGCATTTTCGAAAAGTGATCCAATTGTTGCCTTCCCTTCCTGTGAGTTGTGTACATGGATGTGTACATCTTTCCGATTGCCCAACGTTTGGCAAGACCACACCGGGAAACTTTGCCCACCGTTTTGGTACCGGCAGACGGTTGCTGCGTCAACAACTATGGCAAAACGCTATCAAAGCATCTAAAATTCATGCCTTAATTGGGAGAGTGTGTAGAACGATTGTCCCAATCGTTTTCGGAGCAATTGGGACAATTGCTCTACTCTGTTCAACTTCGTTGTTCCAAGGATACTGATCGCGTGCCCGACTCACCCCAAATTCAATTGGCTCTTCAGAAAACCCAGCACGCCCAAACACAAGGAAAAATCAGCCCCGGTGCTTTGGAAAACATTGCTCGCTGGTTGACCGAGGAAAGGTATGCAAGCTATGCACCTGCGATCGTCGAACATATCGATTCCGGCAAATGGCAGGCCCTCGACGACGCATTCTGGACGATAATTCCGTTCGGAACCGGAGGACGCCGAGGCCGAATGTACGAATTTGGATCCAATTCCATCAACGATCGTACCATCGGTGAAAGCGCCCAAGGCCTGGCTGACTATATCGTCTCCTTGCCAGCAAGCGGAAAACCACTTTCCTGCGCCATCGCTTACGACACACGCCACAAGTCCCGGCATTTTGCTCAACTTTGTGCCTCGATCATGGTCGCCAACGGATTTCAAGTTTACTTTCTTGATGATTACCGCGCGACACCTCAACTCTCGTTTGCGGTCCGTGCCAAAGGCTGTTCGTGTGGCATCATGGTCACCGCATCCCACAATCCACCAAGCGACAACGCAGTCAAAGTCTATTGGTCCACCGGCGGCCAAGTCCTGCCTCCACACGATGCGGCCATCATCGATCGGGTCATGAATGTCCAGCAAATCAAAACGGTATCTTTCGCGGATTCCTTGGCGCAGGGCAAAGTCAAGATCGTCACGCAAGAAATCGACGAAGGCTATTTGGCTGAAACGGTGAAGTTTTCTTGGCCTGGCCCGCGAGATTTGCGAGTCATGTACTCGCCATTGCATGGCGTAGGAGGCTTCGCCGTCCTACCGCTTCTCAAGAAGGCTGGTTTCCACGACGTTCTGGTCTATGGACCGCATTCACAACCGGACGGTGACTTTCCCAATGTGCCAGGCCATGTTAGCAATCCTGAAAATGCGATCGTATTCGATGCAATCATCGAACAGGCCAAATCGCAACAAGCGGATATTATCTTGGCCACCGATCCGGACTGCGATCGTATGGGCTGCGCATGCCCATTGACCATGACAGAGCATTCGAACTGGGGCACCATCAACGGGAATCAACTCGGTGCATTGTTAACGGATTTTGTCCTGACCAAGAGACGACAACAAGGACAGTTGAGTGCTTGCACCTACGTGATCAAGACACTCGTCACCACGGATCTGATTCGACGCATTGCGGAGAGTTACGGAGCCCGATGCGAAGGGAACATCCATGTAGGATTCAAGTGGATTGCAGGTCTGATGGATTCCTGTGGACCGGATGATTTCGCGTTTGGAACCGAAGAGTCGCATGGCTTCTTGATCGGACAATACGCCAGAGACAAAGATGGCCCCGTGGCGTGCCTGCTTATGTGCCAACTCGCCGCAGACCTGAAGGCCAAGGGGCTTACGATGCACCAGCGTCTCGATCAACTGCAAATCCAACATGGTTGCCATTTCGAAGATCTCATCAATGTTCAGATGGAAGGTAGCGAGGGGATGGCCAACATGAAAAAGCTCATGCAATCGCTCCGAGACAACCCACCTAAAGAAATGGGCGGGCTACGAGTGGTGGCCGTTCGAGACTACGGCAACTTGACCCGCAATGTCGTGGGTTCAGGAATAGAACAACTAAATGCACCGAAGAGCAACATGCTCATGCTCGATCTGGCGTTGCCCGGCCAGTCGACTCCATCGGGCAATGCGATCGCCGTGCGACCATCGGGAACCGAACCCAAAGTAAAATTCTATTTGTTCGGATTCGAGCCAGTCCTGTCAGCTGCCGATCTCGACCGCGCAAAAAAAACCGCCTTGGAACGATTGGCTAAAATGAAAATCGATGCGAAGCATTTGGCTTAGAAACATCTGTAGACATCTGCCCAATACCGCATTCAATCCGTAGCACCTCCGCACGCGTTTGCAATTCGTCGTGTCGCGTTGTAGTCAGTGTCGACTCCCTCGCGATGCAACTCCTCGACGGCGAAATCAAACCAGATTCAAGATCTGCGCCCTAGGGCTTTCTGCAAATCCGGGCTCGGATAAACACTCCCGTAGCGATCGTTCCGAACAGCAAGCATAGGCTCGACGGCTCCGGAACCGCCGAAACATTTCCGACTTGGAATGTGAAAGTGGCCGAATCACTCAACGCGCCCAGCGTGTTGTGAACCCCAGCGATCCTCAAGCTTATCTGATAGGTGCCAACATCTGTGAATCCTAGGTTAAAGTGCTCGTGCCCCCCAGCCGCTTGCGTAAAACTGTCGGCGGCCGAGATTCCGTCCGACGTCGCCATCCGAACAATCGGGTTCCCAAACTGATCCGATCCCCAAACCGAGAAGTTCGATCCGACCGGTGCGGATACGACGGAATTCAATGACCAAGTTAATAAACCAGTCCAATTGGCCTGATTCAATTCCTCCGTTCCAAAGCCCAGAAATGGCTTGGTATTGTCCACGGACTGGGGCAAAAACCAAATGTTCGCTGCACTCCCCAAGAAATTCCACTGCGCTCCCGTCGGCCTTGATACCGATGGACTTGGGACACCGATCACGTGATCCCCCGGTTCATATTCGCCCGCTGCAATTGTCCCCGACGCGCCCGTTGCGTTCGCCTCAAAATGCAAGTGGAGATCCAATTGGTTGTTGGTAAGCCCAACAGCGATGTCCCCGTGCCCTCCTATCCAAATATCCCCACGCAAAGGAAGTGCAGAAAACACTACGAAAAACAAAAACAAAAGTGTACTTGGGCGCGACACGAAAGTTTCTCCATTTTCAGGTTGATTACTAATGCAACAAATGCAACAATGCATATTAATTGCATTTGATAATATTTGCAATAGACTTGTGTATGCAAAAGCAATTGTGCGGGGTAAGGAAAATGACCAATCGAAAAAACGGATTCACTCTTGTCGAACTGCTGGTGGTCATCGCCATCATCGGTGTCTTGGTGGCATTACTGTTGC
This sequence comes from Pirellula sp., assembly GCA_040080875.1. GTDB lineage: Bacteria > Planctomycetota > Planctomycetia > Pirellulales > Pirellulaceae > JBKCUI01. The sequence continues at coordinate 881 of JBEBHM010000394.1, read as the reverse complement.
CCGCCGTTCAATCGGCTCGCGAAGCTGCACGCCGTTTGCAATGCAGCAATCAAATCCGACAAACGGGACTGGCAATCCAAAACTATGAGTCGGCTTTTCGTTCTTTTCCATTGACCAATACTGGAAGCGGTGTTGCAGGCAACCCGAATGGCAGCGGACTCTATAGTTGGTTGGCGATGATTTTGCCACAGATTGAACAGCAACCGTTGTTTCAATCGATCGATTTCGCAATACCGATGAACAGCATTATGTCGGGCGCAACTCCCGACTATTACAAGCTTCAAATCGATGCCTCGCACAAAAACTCGCACGCGGCCAGGGCCGTCATTCCAACCTATCTGTGCCCTTCGGATCCTTGGCAATTGACCGATGCAGCTGGCTCTGCTCGCCCCGCGCCTGGAAGCTATGTCGGCAACATTGGGTGGATCAAACAAACCACTGGCATCGACGGAGCCTCAGCTGAACTGAAACAACAAAATGGAGCGATGCCGATTGTCAATTCATCGATGATGTCTTCGGCTTGGTTTGTTCCTAGGCTTCGGCATCGCGATTTGACCGACGGCACTTCGAATACGTGTCTCTTATCCGAACGCTTGATCAACAGTGGTGTTCCCGTGGCTGGCCCGTTTGGATCCACCATGCCGGTTGGTCCAATTCCGACGATGTCCTATTGCGGAGGCTCGACCACGTCACGCTCGTTGCCTCGTTGGGTCTCGTATTGCCAAGGCGTCTCATCACCCGATCCAACTTATTCATCCCCGCATGGCAAGGCCTGGATTTCTGGTTTAACGATTGCAGCCAATCTGTACATGCATGTCCTTTCTCCCAATACTCGAAATTGCCACGTCTATGGCGGCGAATCGGATGGCAACAACATGGTG
>JBEBHM010001142.1:0-2097 GCA_040080875.1 Pirellula sp. | reverse complement strand
GTGGTCGACAAAACGCCCAAAGATGTCGATCTTTCCGCCGGTGGTGTTGCTGTGCCACCAGAAATTACGTGGATTGTTCCAGAGAAATATTCGATCGCATCCAAATCGGGGCTCAAAGCAACTGTTTCGGAGGGTGGTCCAAACGATTTTCCTTTTGATCTCAAGTGACACCAGATCCCAGTCGGCACGCTTTGTTCCTTAGGTCCTTTACCATGCACGAAGCTTCGATTCGCGCTTATGTTCGGCGGTTGATGCCGAGTAGGGTCGACGCAGACGATGTTATGCAGGGTGTTGCTTTAGTGTTATGGGAAAAATTCGGACAGTTTCGCAACGATGGTGACTTTCACCATTGGGCAATCGGAGTCGCAAGGTATGAGGTGCTGTCATGGCTGCGCGATCGAGGGCGAGATCGACTGGTTTTGGCGGGCGATGTTGCCGAGATGATTGCAGATGAATCGACGATCGACGTCCTACATTTGGATCAACAGCGCCTAGCGCTGCAAACTTGCCTCGAGAAACTAACGCAACGCAATCGATTGCTGCTCCTTGATAGCTATGGTTCCGAGTCAAAAATTCAAGAAGTAGCTGCGGCAAGTGGTCGAACAGTCAATGCGTTTTATCAATGGCTGCATCGCATGCGTCGAATTTTGCTGGACTGCGTGCAGCGAGAAGTAGCTAGATCCTGATCGAGAGAATTCAACACTGATGAATGACTTAGAGTATTTGATTAACTTGTATATCGACGGTCTTGCGTCTCCAGCGGAAAATTTGCGTTTGAATGAACTTTTGCGATCGGACTCTAACGCTCGGCGAGTATTTGCTGAACACTTGAATTTGGATTCCGCTTTGGCAGAGATTGCTGCGGGAATGCCGGGCAAACGAGCCGCTGTCGAAGATATTGTGGTGCTCAATCGGCAAGTCGTTTTGACGAATGCCTTTGCGTATGCACTCTTAACGGTCGCAGCCACACTTTTTTTATGTGTCGGGCTCTGGTGGTGGCAATTGAATGATCGGTACGAACCTCATGTCGCTCGCCAAAAAATTGGTACCGACCGAGCGACTACCATGAGTCCGCAGAATCATTCCTCAAAGGAATTTGTGTCACCCGATAATGCCAGCCCTGCGATGCTTATCGATGAAGCGAGTCCATTGTTTGCCTTTGAGCGTGGTCCGGACGGCAAATACGTTGAACCCGGCATTTACGAACTAATCTCCGGGGTCGCCCATTTGCGATTTGCATCGGGAGCAGAGGTGATCTTGAATGGCCCAGCCCAATTGGAAATTATCGATTCGATGCATGCTCGCATGGAATATGGCAAGATTCGGGTTATCGCGCCGCCGTCTGCCAAAGGGTTCACCGTCTCCACTCCTTCCGCCGAATACATTGACATCGGCACAGAGTTTGGCTTGGATGTCGATCGCGCCGATGGGGCAAGTGATCTCTATGTTTTTGACGGACAGGTAAACATTGCTCACAGCGCTTCCAAAGAAATCGTTATGGAAGTTATCGAAGGAAATTCATCTCGGTTTTTCAAGGGAATGATTGCAGGCCCATCACCAGATTTTGTTTCCGGTGAATTCCCAACTCCCAATGAAATCGGTTTTGTGCGATGGCAAAACCATGTCCAAGAATTGCTTGAGGACGAAAGCTTGATCGGTTTCTTTCCATTCCGTCAGTCCTCCGATCCTTCTGTCCTGGCCAATCAAGTATTTAAGCAAGGATCGAATCCCAGTTCCGTTCTCGATGGACGCATTGTAAGCGCTCGCTGGGTATCGGGACGCTGGCCGGGGAAAGATGCGTTGCTCTTTGATGGCGATCGAGAATATGTCCAGCTCGATATCCCTGGAAATTTCATGGACCTAACGATCGCGGCCTGGCTCAAGATCGATCGGCTGGACTACGAAATGAATGCAATTGTCAATTCGGATCGAGCGGATAAAGGCGACGTTCATTTTCAAATTACACGCCAAGCGATTGCTAAAGGAGCGGTTCAAGGAATGGACACCACCGATACGTTCATTGGTCCTCCTTTGAAATTGGGAAAATGGGTTCACGTCGTGATGGTCATTTCCGTCACAGAAAAATATAGAAAGGTC
>JBEBHM010000393.1:0-8048 GCA_040080875.1 Pirellula sp. | reverse complement strand
ATTCGGGACAGTCATCAGCGGCAAAATCCGCAAACAATGATTGCGACTCTGGACCACCAAAGGCAATCATGCGACGTTGCGCGTTCGTCGAGGACGAGCTAAGGTTGTTAAAGTAGCGATCAGGCCTGCCACGTAACTCCAGGACTGAGAAGGCCATCCGCTGAGAAATGAGCTTGTTGAATGGGGGATCTCATTCGAGATCGGTGCTTCGTCGCGTTCCTGAGCAAGGCCGTGATGGTCGCTCAATCCATCGTAATCGTCTTCAATTAGTTGCATTGGGATATGCTGATACTGACTAAATCCATATTCAACAATTTGCTTATCGATTTCAACTCGTTGAGCAAGCCGGTCTTGGGGCTTCAAAAGCTCTTCCGGCCACAGTTCGTAGTCGCAGGCGACGTATGGACCAGATGCCAAGGACGACTTTGCATCAAACGCCTGGAATAGGGAAAGAGGGACTCGCTGATAGCGTACTTCCCAGTCAGGTTTTTCAAGGGAAAAGTCTAACGCTGGAGTTTTGAAAGGGAGTTCGTCAAAGAGCCGATCGATGACATTCTGCGGTTCTGAAACTTTCTCCTTATTGCGGCCTTGCTCCGACTTCTTCGGCCTCGCAATAGCCGTCCGATCAACCGAACGATGCGCTTCAAACTGCGGGATGCTGGTCTCCTTCTCGTTTATGTCTCCACGGTGCCCGTCACTTGAATCGGAGGCCTTGATCGAGTCCGATTGCCCTCGAAACAATAGGCGGGCAGTCGCGAAATCGCTGGAATAATTTAGAAACAGATTCGTTGTGACAATGTCGCCAGAAGACGTGCTACCATCCCGCAACGTTACAAGTAGGGCGCGGTTGTCTAGTTCTGGATTGCCTTCCACACTGCTTTCCACCCCATTTTGTGCGTCGTCTATCGGACCGCTTTCTGTAGCGTTTGTCAGCTCAAGTTTAGTTTTTTTGGTTGCATCAAGTTGTTGGGAGGCTGCGGTAGAAGTTCTATCGTCGGGAATCGGTTCGACGACCCGGGGCAAAGTCGCGGAATGGGATGGCAATTCGAATGATGGAAGCGGCACTGTCGGCGGTTCGAATTGGAATGTTACCAAAGGTTCACTTGCAGACAGCGTTTCCAATCGATTTGTTTCATTTGACGTCGGTGGCGAGGCATCGGTTTCTGTAGACGAGCCTGCAGTTGTCAAAGCCCTTGAATCCAAGAAAGGTCGAGCAGATTCCAGTAAGGCATCAATTTTGGCAATTTCTTCCGATCGATATGGTTCATTCAATGGCTGTGACGGGTCTGTGGTTTCGGTAGTGGCTAGGGCATGTGCCCAAGCTCGTGCGAGCCGATACGGTGCGATGGTGTCTAAAAACGCTTCATGCGATTCGAACGAATCGGGCTTGGTATCATACAGGGCACTATACTGATCGAGAATGTTGCTGAGCGCTTCGAAACGATCAACCGCCATCAAGAATCGTTGCTCAAGTGTTTCGAACCTTAATCGTCGACGACGTTGTTCTGCGCGATGACGCACTTGTGAATCGTTTTTGCAACGTGGGTTTTCGCGAAAAAACGTCATTGCCTACGCTCCCAAACTGCAAAGTCTTTCGTGATCGTCGAGCTTTCCAGGGCCTGAATCTGATGCCGAATGACGCTTATATCGCAAGAATTGTTTCTCAGCCAAACCCTTTCGATCGCGTTGAGTGTCTTGATACATGCATGCAGGGTATGCTGGTCGCCAACGACTTTGGCGGAAACTCCAAGATTGTACGTTGCGTTGACCGAGTTGCGTTGGTAGTCCTCCGAACTCGGGAAGATTTCAGTTAGCTTGGCCGCTTGCTCTTGAGCCTCCCGAAAGCAACCGTGTTGAGCGTTGCGATCTCCCGTTTTTGACAACAGCTTTCCCAACTGAGTGAGTGCCGATATCAAACGCGTTCGGTAAATGGAATTCCTTGGATGTTTCTCTGTCTTTTGCTTCGCAAGCGAGATCGCCTCACGAATCGGCTCGATCGATTTCTGAATATCGCTCTGTTCGCTGAGAAGAGAACCTTGATTGCACAGGGCTACGATTAAGTCCAAAGTCGCTTCATCGAGTGATCCATCGCTAGACAGCGGCGTTTCCTTTTGAATCTGTTCACAATACTGCTGACCTAACAATAAGAGACGCGGACTTGAACTCACTTCCTCCCGAGCCGGCACCTGTTTCGAACGGAAAGAGCAATAGCGATGAACGCAGCGTTCGTGTTAGCACTCCAAGATTCGAACTACCACGATCAGCGATTGTTGACTACGACGAACTACAGATGATTCGTAAGGAAGGCAAGCAGAAAGAAGTGCAGTATTTGACGCTCGGCTTGATGCCAGAGCTAATTGAGTCACTTGTCACTTTCAAACCGGGTGAGCCTATTGTTCCGAGGGTCGTACCGGATGGATGGAAACCAGATCGTGCGCAGGACTCGAATCGCCTTGGATTTCTGAGCGAGTTTACGAATCTGAAAGGACTCGATCTGGCGAACTTGTACTTAACGCAGAAAGATTTAGATAACCTAGCTCAATGCAAAACGTTGCAGCGACTTTCCCTCGGCGGGGTTCGAATGATGGAAGAGAATTCTCGACGACTGAGCGGCGGTGATCTACAAAAGTTGGCAGGACTATCGCAACTTGAATCGCTGGACCTTAGTCAAGCCAACTTCGCTAACGGGCTTAAGCACCTTGCCAGTTTGCCGAAGTTGCATACTCTGTTCCTGAGTTCTTTTGAACATCTGAACGATGCTGCGATTGTTGAGTTATCTGTTCTGCCACAACTCGAGACGCTTGTGCTGGCACCCGTATACTCGACGAACCCTAAAATGACCGTAACTGAAGCTGGTCTGGAAGGCTTGAAGCGGCTCGCTGCCCTGAAGACCCTATACGTCGGCTACCATGGCAAGTTCACGTTGCCTGTAGATCGTTTGCGAGTGTTACTGCCAGACGTGGAAGTGATAGCGCCCCAGGACGGTGTGCCAGGTCCAAATTAGCAAAGCTGCCACCATCACCGACGACAAACTGCCTTCCAAGTAGGTTTTGTTCCGAGAAATAGTGGGAATGAATTGTTCAGGCCGAAGCGGCGTCGCTTCGGCCTGAGTCGTTTTAGGCGTACATGTTGCCAATCGCAGTGCTTTTACCGCGTGAAAGTGGTATTTTGCCAAGTTGTCAGAATTTTTTGTAAGGAAAACGCTCCTCGCCCGACTTACTTCCTTAACACAATTCGCCCCCTTACGCGAAGGAGCTTTCATGCATGATTGGCCAGACTTGATCGACAAACATGGGCCATTGGTTTGGTCTACGATTCGTCGGTTGATCGGGAATCGCGATGATGCGTCGGATTGTTTTCAGGAAGTATTCTCGGCCGCCGTGGAACTTTCCAGAAAACAAAAGGTCCTCAGTTGGACCGCCACGCTTCGACATCTGGCATCGGTCAAGGCAATCGACAGTCTTAGACGACGATATCGCGACAGTCAAATTCAACACAGCGACTACCTAGCGGAAATAGCGGACTCACATTCCGCTCTCCCTCAAGAACAGCTCGACTCCACAGAGTTGGCCAGCGCGTTGCGAGCGGCGCTCGCGACGATCGATCCGCGCCAAGCACAGATATTTTCCATGATCTGTTTGGACGCAATGACGTACGGCGAGGCGGCAATGGCGATCGGGATTACCGAGTCGCATGTCGGAGTCTTGCTCAATCGAGCACGCTCTGCCCTCAAGCAACAGTTACATTCGTATGCACCAGTGACAACAAAGAAATCAGAAACAGGAACTCGTTCCCATGCAAAACGTAAATAACTATGACCAGTTACTCGATCGAGCAACTCAAGCGGTACTTGACCAGGCACCTGGCGATCTCCCACCCAACGAATTGGTTTTGGCCACAAGAACATTGGTGGAGCAGTCTCAGCAAGCTGGCAACTTCACCGTTGCCCCCGATCGTCAACGCAAGGTCGGACGTTGGAGCATAGCCGCGTTAGCCATCGCCGCTTCTCTGTTAGCCATCGCGGTGCCGTTCTTCTCGTCGTCCAATGCATTTGCGCAGGTGGTAAGTAACATTCGGAAGCTCGCCACGGCCAAGTTTACCATTGAGAACTTTGGTCCGAGCAATCTGACTGCTGTTGCCAGTGTAAAAGCCCCCGACCGTTTTCGACTCGATTTCCAAGCCCTAGGACAACCTGTCAATATCACGAACGGAGCGGCAGGTGAGCTGATAGCGTTCGACTCGAATTCAAACCAGGTCTCGGTAAACGAGATACCCAAGGCGAATTCGGAGTTTGATATTCTGCAGCTCATACAAAAGCCAGATGTGAACGCTGTGCTGAGCAAGGATGAAAATACGATTACTGGCACGCAGCTCTACGACATTCTCGACGGTCAAGGGAAAATCTGGGTCGACGTTAAAACACAACTTCCCAAACGGATTGAAATGACTCCACTGCCAGGACTGGGAACAACGCCAGTTGTTTACCGTGACTTCGAGTGGGATGTTCCTCTGGACGATAGCTTATTCGTTATGCCAGTCGGCAAAGAAGTGGTACGCAGTTCCTTGCTTGCCGCCCCAAAGGAAGAGGAACTGATTGGAGCGTTTGCAATTCGTCAGGCCTTTTCTCAAGAGCCCTATGAAGCCTCGTTCCTTGACGAATCGACCAAGCCGGGGTTGAGGCTTGGCCAATTGGCATACGATCTCAGCAAGAATCGAGCAGACAATTATCAGATCCAATCTGCAAAGCTTCAGGGCGTTTGGACCGTCATTGGAATCCGTCAAACCGAGGCAAGCGATCCATCGTTGGTACAAAAGCGTATTGACTTTCTGTGCATGAAACTCGACCAATGGGAGCATAAAATCTCACGAAGGGGAGGCTGGGTTGGGACTGGCGTCCGACCTGGTGAAGTCAAACCACTATGTTGGTGGAAAGATGGCAGCCGGATTCGAGTCCTTCGTGGGGATTTGACAATTGTTGATGCCGATCAACCTCCTGCAAGTGAATAGGGTGCGGCCAGTACAGTCGTTTCATCGAGCATCGGGGACTCTCTTTTCAAGCCAATCAAGAATGAAGTGGTCGACACTTTTATCGCGAAAGGATTGCTTACCGCTGGTGATCTCAAGCTGATGTCTCGCACGTGGGTCGCATCTTGCAATATCTTTACAACGAAATCATCGTGTCCCGCATCTGCGAATGCCTTTTGCACGATTCCTGGGTATTCCAACATTTCTCCATCCTTCTCCCCGTAGATACACAGCATGGGACATGTGATTTCTTTAGGAAAGTAACAGGATCTTCGTCCATAGGCCAATTGAATCCTTGTTGATATCCGTCCTCTTCTCGATAGCTCTTATCGCGGCCAGAGCGTCCTCTGTTCTTTCGTGTGTGGTACGTTTCCACCTGGAGCCTTCCGACTTAACTACTCCGGGACTGTCAAAAGAAAACACCGCTATCCCTTGACGAACGATGGAGTCCGCTTTGGACCATTTGTACATAGCGACCCTGTTCATTCTTTCAGAACCACCCAACAACACGATCGCTGGGTAAGGTCCTGTGCCGTTCGGAATCGTCAAAGTCCCTGAGAGCGATACGTCGCCAACACTTTTGAAGGTAATTTCTTCACTTCGGAACGGTTGCTCGGCTCCAGCGTGCTTTGAGAAAAGAACCTAATCGCGAAACTGGCCAATCCGTGACCACGTTTCAGCCGGGTAGTAGATGTAGTCGACATAGCCAATCACGTCGTCAACTTGAATCGAGCCGATGTGCCGGCTATCTCTCGAGCCATCGCGATTGTCTCCCATCACGAAGATGCTGGCATCGGGTACCGTGATACTGATTTCGTCGACATCCGATTCGTTGGCATCATCGGCTAGAAGCACTCGATACCGGCGACCAGCGTGAGATTCGTAATAGATTTCGCCTTCTACTTGTCTGTGTTGCTGAGCAATTCTTCCGGTCGGCGCTCGTTTTCGTTCAAGCGTCTGACCGTTCACTTGGATGTCCTGCCCTTTGATCAATATCTGATCGCCAGCGACTCCAATCACACGTTGGACCCAGTTACGCGGTTGAGGTGCGGACGTGCGAAACACCACCACATCGCCACGCTGTGGAAAGCCATCGCGCACAGTTCGCTTGTTCACAAGAATCCGGTCGCCAGCCAGTATGTTTGGGCACATGCTGCGCGTTGGAATATAGAATCCCTCATAGATACACTCGCGACCTACCCAAGTCAGCGCAATGAGAAAAGCCAGTTGTCCCGTGACGAGAAACCAGTATAACCTCGCCTTGTTATACCGCTGCAGTTCGTAGTCTGGGGCGGCCTGCTTGGCGATTACAAAGGCATCGATCGCTGAGTAGCAGAAGATGATAAGCGTCGCTACCGCAGGCAGCATTATTAGACCGAAGAAAACTCCGTTGGAAGGTCGAACAAACGCGGCGATGACACAGAGCAGTGGCAGCAAAAACCTTGTCGAGTAAAGTACAAATCCCCTTGCGATACGACCGCTCTCGTTAGATTTGTTTGGAGGTTATACAACTGGCGGTTCGGAAAGTTCCCGGATTTTCGTTCAAAAAATCTTTCGAAAGATAAACTGGGGTGCTGTGTGTTACTTACAGAGGAGTCCAGATGCACCATTGGCCGGAAACAAACGAAAGCCTGATTTTACGGGTCAAAGACCCAGCGGATGCGGCTTCGTGGTCTGATTTTCTCTCCATTTATCGGCCAGTGGTGGTACGGATGGCGTGTGGGCGGGGATTGCAACACGCCGATGCCGACGACTTGGCACAGCAGGTTTTCCTGTCCGTCGCGAAAGCGATCGAGCACTGGCAGCCTGACTCGAGCCAGCCACCGTTTCGTGTGTGGCTCTCACGCATCACTCGCAATGCGATCGTGAACGCGCTGACTCGCACAAAACCAGACGTTCCGGGCGGGTCAACCAGTGTGCAGGAGATGCTGCGGGAATTGCCTGAGCGAAACGATGAAACACCCCAGCAGTTGATGGAAGAGAGTCGCCGCGAAGCCCGGAGCCGTCTACATGGCTCGCTTCAAAGTGATGCAGCGATTGAAAGAAAAAGTGCTCGAAGTATCCGAAGTTTGGAGTGACCTGAAATGAATCTGTCCACAGAATGCCTGGGAACTGCGCAAGTCGAATTGCTGCTGCAAGGAAACTTGACTCCAGAAGAATACGCCACCGCTCAAGAACATATGGAAGTCTGTGGACAATGCCGGCGTCGAATCGAAGAAACGATCGGCCCTGAACCATGGTGGGGTGATGTCGCGTCGGCGCTAAGTAATCACGTAGCAACGTCTCTCCGAGACGTTGACCAGCGGAGAGATGACGATCGAGAAAGTGAACCTGCGAGTCTCGGAGAGACTCGCCTACGTGAGAGCGTTCTCGACCTGCTCGGCCCGACCGATGATCCCAACATGCTTGGGCGCATCGGACCGTAAGAGATCATCGGGCTATTGGGGCAAGGAGGAATGGGCGCAGTCCTCACAAAGACCATGCTACTTGGCAATACAAGAAGCTCGGTTACGTTTTTTCGCTCGACGCGGAAGGCAAGGTCTCCTCGATTGGAATCGGTGACGGAAAGCCCAACCGGCTTCGGTTCGAATGGCGTGTGCCGGTAAGCAGATAGTCCGGTAGCCTCCGCTGCCAGATTTTGAAAAATCCTCGGGTAAAGAAGACAGCCCTCAATTCAAGGCCGCGACGATTGGGGTGAGGGCGTGGTTTGGCGGTCGGAGTGGCCGGGCATCAGGAGAGCGGTTCTTCGCAACAGAAGGATCGCTCATTGCCTGGCCAGCACGTCACCGACTGCCAGACGAGGTTGTTCATGAAGTCCCGTCAGACCAGTGCCCCCGCCGTCGCTGCTGCGAAGGCCGGGTTTTCCCGCGCGACCGGCTACCGGATCGAGGCCGATCCACGGTTGCCATCACAGAGACAAGCGCCGCGCGGTCGCCGGCGCGTTCGCGTTTTTCGCCTTGCGCCTGACCTATCAATCACACGCGTTCAACGATATTTCGCAGGGCAACGACGCGACGCCTTTG
>JBEBHM010001141.1:0-2100 GCA_040080875.1 Pirellula sp. | reverse complement strand
ATATTAAGTGGGCGAAATGGACTAGCACGCGAAATGTGCATATTTAGCCGTGCCCCTTCGGATTTTATACATGTCGTCTCCTACCCTCTCATGGCAAGGAATAAAAAGTCAATGCGGAAAATTCGAAATGCGTTTACACTCGTCGAGCTATTGGTGGTAATCGCCATCATTGGCATACTAGTCGGTCTCTTGTTACCAGCCGTTCAAGCGGCCCGTGAGGCTGCTCGCCGAATGCAGTGCAGCAACAACCTTAAGCAGCTTGGCCTTTCGCTTCACAATTACGAAAGTGCATACAAAAAATTCCCTGCAGCAAACGCGGGGACCGGCTGCCGAAATTCGGCGATTTGTAATACAAACACCACAGGTCGTGCTCGTGTCGCTGGACACGTTTTCTTGCTCCCGTTCATCGAGCAAGAACCCTTTTACCAACAAATCAACTCACCATTGTCGGCACCTTGGAGCGGGAATGCATACTGGACGAATCAAGTAGCCACCTTTGTCTGTCCATCGGATGTCCAATTCCGACCGGTCGCAAACGTTGCGATCACCAATTACAATTTTTGCGGCGGAGACGCCGCCACCCTGATGTGTTCCGTGGATGAGCTTGGCGATGGCAGAAACTGCAAGAACCCGCGAGGAATCTTCGGCGAGTTCTCATTTGCGACGATGGGAGCGATTAGCGATGGAACAAGCAACACCATTGCAATGTCAGAGCACACTACGCCATCGGGACCTCAAAGTATAGGGCGGGCCGCCATCGTTGCGGGTGGTGCAACTGACACACCTGCTGGTTGTCGAGCTGTTTTCGTAAATAACCAGTACACAGTTCCGGTCAACACCGATGTCGGTACTCGCGGCGGACGCTGGAGCGACGGGGCTGCGTTGTTTACTCGATTCAATACCATGCTGCCACCCAACGGGCCCAGCTGTATGGAAGCCAACAATCACTGGCTCGGCGGTATGTATTCAGCTGGCAGTCGTCACACTGGAGGCGTCAACGCTGTTTTTGCAGACGGTTCGGTCCGGTTTGTGTCGCAAAACATCGACGCTGGAAACCAAGGCTTGCCACAAACGCTTTCTGGTCCCAGCCGTTACGGCGTGTGGGGTGCCATGGGAACGAAGGCCGGAGGGGAAGTCGGCACGACAGAAGAGTAGTCGACGTTACGATTCTCTGACGTGTAGGCGTCGCTCCGCGACGCGAATTCCCCATCACGAGCCCAACTCACCCCGAACGCCTTCCAAAAAACACTGTTGGGAATGCTAATCCGCAGCCCGTCGCGGAGCGACGGGCCCACAAAATGAACCGTGGTCAAACACATACGATTCGTGTCGGATTTGATTTTCTTTGCCGAGAACGTAGGAACTCTTTATGACAACCCCTCGATTCCATTCTGTCATCAATCGATCTTCAACCTGGATTCTCTGCAGTTGCCTCTTAGGCCTTGCTCTCGGCTGCAATAGCGGAGACGAATGGACTGCGAAACGTCCCAAAGTATACCGCGCTTCGGGTACGCTCAAGCTCGATGGTCAAGCGCTTGAAGGGGCGACTGTGATCTATCATTCACAATCGTACGATGTGTCGGCTCAAGGTATTTCAGACAAGAATGGCAAGTTTCAACTAACTACCTACGACCAGGGTGACGGAGCGGTTGCGGGAGGTCACAAAGTGGTCATCACCAAAAGAATCTTCGAAGAAAAGAAAACCAAATACAACACACCCGAGGAAAATTCGGTTGCGTTGATACCAAAAGATTTGCTTCACAAACGATATTCCTCGCCTGACACCACAACAGTTCAAGTAGAGATCAAGAGCACCGGAACAAACGACTCGGTCATCGAAATTGAATCTAAATAGTTACAGTCAAGAAGGAAGTAGGTACCGGGCCGAATTGACTCTTGGCACGTTGGTCGCTCCTATTACTTCTTGATGCGGCGATTGATGATATCGTCGACTCCGATCTTAAGGCCATTCGGATCAGCAATAGACTTGTCGATCTGTTCGTACATGACCTTGGCGCGTTTGCCTGAATCCGGATGCGAGCGAGCGAAACTGGGAATGAAATTAGTCCACGGTGCTGTTTGGTTCTGTTGTTGATCCCA
>JBEBHM010001140.1:0-2101 GCA_040080875.1 Pirellula sp. | reverse complement strand
CCTGCTAGCCCATGCAAATCGTTTCCAACTCGCTTGACGATCTTCTGTCACGGGTGTTTAGAGAGTTGTTGTCCAGTAAAACTCGGGTCCGTGCCACCCGAGGGGAAATCATCGAGAGGATTGGAGTTTTCATTCGGCTCAAGAATCCTCGTGCTCGACTCAGTCGAACTGAGTCGCGGGGCAAGGTTTTTAGCGCGCTCGGTGAGTTGCTTTGGTATCTATCGGGAAGCAATGAAATGGAGCATATCGCCTACTACCACAAAAAGTATCGTGAAGAAGCAGAGGATGATGGCACTGTTTGGGGCGCTTATGGTCCTAGATTGACAAGACTTCATGATAAACACAATCAAATGCAAAACGTGTGCGAACTGTTGAAAAGAAATCGCACCTCAAAACGAGCGGTTGTACAACTCTTCGATGGAAATGATATAGCAAACCCACATCTTCTCGAATGCAGGAAGAAGGAGATTCCCTGCACTTGCACTCTTCAATTTTTGGTTCGCAAGGATCGTCTGCATATGTTTACCTCTATGCGATCGAACGATGCATATTTTGGGCTCCAACACGATATCTTTGCATTCACGATGATACAGGAGTTAGTGGCCAGAAGCATCGGCGTGGAACTTGGAACTTACCATCACTTCGTCGCGAGTTTGCACCTATATGATCGAGATTTTCAGGCTGCACGAAGGTTCTTGGATGAAGGGTGGCAAGCAAATCTTCCGATGCCTCCGATGCCGATTGGAGATCAGTGGGGCAACGTGCAAAAACTCATATCGGTGGAGAAGCAAATTAGAATGAGCAAAAAAGCCAAATTCAGCGAATCGCATTTCCAAGCATATTGGGATGATTTGGCACGTCTGCTTCAAGCATATCGACTACTGAGGGACGATAACCAAAAAGAAATTGGAACGATACGCAGTCGGATGCACTCGAAGGTGTTCAACGCATACCTGCAACCCCGGAAAAAACGCACGATGATCGCCGAGCCGCTATCACAGCCCTCTTTTGACCTGCCGCCATCGCGAACTGATGCAACGAAGTAGCTTTGCGATGACACTCTACACTGACGAGCAGCGGAGCGTTCTGCGAGAACTACTTGACGGGCTGAACTCCAAGAAAGCTGAAATGCTCGGATTGATACCGTGGGCCTCCCCCGTACCGACATTTGGAGATTTGGGATGCTCCGAAGTTGCGACGCTCGGACTGAATCCAAGCAATCGCGAATTTGTTGATCGTGGCGGCAAAGAATTGACGGGTGAACGACAGCGCCTTCATACACTAAAATCCCTTCGGATTAACCGTTGGTCGAGCGCTTCGCGGCAGCATCACGACTTGATTCTCAAGTCGTGTTTCAGTTATTTTACACGAAACCCATACAACGGATGGTTTGGGCAGCTTGAGTTCCTGCTTCAGCGAATGGGCGCATCTTACTATGGAAACCTCCCAACGATTGCCTGTCATCTCGATTTGATGCCTTTTGCCACCGCTGAGAAGTGGACTGCGTTGAGCCCAGAGCTGAGAAGGCTCTTGTTAGAAACGGGTGCTGATGCGCTTGGAAAGCTCCTAAAAGCGTCTCCAGTGAAAACGTTGTTGGTTAACGGAAGATCGGTGCTTGAGCAGCTATTTGAAATCACTGATTGCTCCGCGTCGGTGACCGAGATGCCACAGTGGGCACTAAACCGAAAGGGAGTGCCTGCCGTCAAGGGCTACGCTTTCTCCGGGGTGGTCAAGACGATTCATGGAGTTGCGCTTGGACGGAAAATTAAAGTGCTCGGGTTCAACCACAATTTGCAGAGTTCGTTCGGTGTAACGAACCAGGTCAGATCAGCAATTGCCAACTGGATTGAAAAATCTCACCCATGAGAAGACTATGAGACCCAAAGATATTCTTGAATTCACTCGTATCCGGGATCATCTAATTCACTACTCAGAGACTGAGCGGTCATTGCATGGTGTTGTCTCGGCACAGAGCCTCAATTCATTGGTCGAACAGATTGTGGAGAGCCAACGACGAGTTCGTTACCTCTCCATGATTGCAGCTCGAATCCATGACCCTTGCTGTTGTGATCCGTCCAGCGTCGCATTTGATCCCCTGAAG
>JBEBHM010001139.1:0-2103 GCA_040080875.1 Pirellula sp. | reverse complement strand
GGTCGATCTGTCTCGAAGCATGAACGTTTCGGATTTGAGCGAGCATTCACTTGGCCCGTCCATCGAGTCGGAAAGAACGAACCCCAGGCGACGGATCGATCTTGCCCTTGGGTGGCTGCTAGGGGATGCCGAAGGTTCGAAGCCGGCGGCTGGTTGGTTGGAACGGTTGAAATCCAATTTCCGACTCGAGTTGTCCGGGATTCAATCCACAGCTCCCTCTAACCTCTCTCGCATCTGGCTCTCCGATCTTGCGCTGCCTCAACACGATGAGATACGGGCCGAATCCGTGACGTCGCCGATTGGATCTGCGTTGTCGGCTGCTTGTGAGACCAACCCAGCTGCCATCGTGGTCATCACGGACGGTCAAAACAATCAGGGGCCAAGCCTGGTCGAAGCGTCTCATCAACTTGCTGAAAAAGGTATACCGTTGTTTTTGGTCGGCGTCGGTAACTCCAATGAACCCAATGACCTCGCGGTTATCGATGTAACTCACTCCGAGCAAGTCTACCGAACAGACTTGGCCCGAGGGACGATCGTTCTCAAGCAACGCGTCCCAGCCGGAACGAACTATCAAGTTGCAATCGAACGTGACGGACAAATTGTATGGACCAAGCGATTCGAGTCGGACGATCAAGCGATTCGTCGACTCGAATTCGAATTCCCCGCTGAAACTCTGCTACCCAAGACAGCCAATCGGAAACATTCTGGAAAAGAAAACTCAGCGACTCCGATCGACCTGGCTTTCTTCGTTCGTTCGTCGGTGGCTGAACTTTCGACACAAAACAATCGCATGCAATCGTCCCTTTGGTGCGTAGAACGGCTCAATCGTGTATTGGTGCTCGATCAAGATGGAGGTTGGGAATCTCGATATATCAAGAATGCATTTCAACGTGATCCTGCTTGGGAAACGAGCGTTGTCATCGGTCGAACGGAGGTCGAAAGAGACTTTCTGCCGCCAACGAGGTCCAAGCTCATGGAATACGACCTCGTGATCATGACCGAAGCAACCGCGTCTCAATTCAGTGTCGATCAAAGGTCATGGCTCTCAGAGTTTGTTTCCATTGGGGGAGGCGGTCTCATCCTAATTGGTTCGCCCAACAGCGATGCGAACTGGGCAAAACTGAATATGCTCTCCGAATTGATGCCAGTCCGCAAATCAACCGATCGCAAGCCTATTGCTCCAAGGGCTATTCGACTAACTGCAATGGGAAACAGCCAACCCGCCTTTCGCCTGTCGGATACGCTCGAATCAAATCAACGGCTTTGGACCGAACTAAAGCCTCCCAAATCCACCCGAAGCGTGGTGCTTGAACCAGGCGCCGAGTGCCTCATCGAAGCGGTAGTCAACGACAACCTTGCGCTACCTCTCGTCGCTACCAAGCTTTTCGGTCAGGGGCGAGTCGTGTACATGGCATCCGATGAAACGTGGCGATGGCGGTTTAAGGTGGCGGACCTACACCATCAGAGATTTTGGAATCAACTTGCGACCTGGACGATGCGGACTCCTTTTTCCATCAACGACACGTATGCATCCTTGGATACAGGTCCACGAAAGATCTCGCCAAATACTCAGGTCATCATTAGAGCCAAACTCAAAGACTTGGCAGAAAAGCCACTCGAAGGCGCATTGTTACAAGCCAACATCGTACGGAACGGTGCAGCCTATTTGAGCATCCATGTCCCCCAAGATCGAGGCATCGCGGGTTTCTACAGTACAACCCTAGAATCGCTCCCCACGGGACGGTACCAAGTCGCGTTGGAGTCCGTCAACTTGCCTAAAGAGGCGTTATCCATTGTCTCCGACTTTGTTGTCCAAGAGGAAAGCAACTTGGAAACGGAGTCACTCGCGTGCAACCTTAAGGAAATGCAAGAGGCAGCGGTCCACACCGGTGGATACTTTGCTACGCTCGCCCAGGCCGAAGAGATCACCGACAAACTGAAACCCTTCCGAACAGGAAAAACGATCGAAACGCGGTCCATCCTGTGGCAAAGTTTTCCATGGTTCGCCACAATCGTGGGTCTGTTGGCAACGGAGTTGTTTTTGCGAAAGCGCGCTGGACTTGCGTAGTGAACTGCGATGAATCATTTGACAGCCCTGAAAAC
>JBEBHM010000392.1:0-8057 GCA_040080875.1 Pirellula sp. | reverse complement strand
ACTCTTCTTAACTACTTTCTTTCCGGTGGATGCTGTAGCTGGAGCGGGTTTCGAGGCTTTCTTGATTCCCTTGCCAAAAATCCCCTCCCAGCCAGCGGAATACTTGTCGTTGGTACCAACTCGTGTGATAGTCACTGATTCACCTTTATACAAAACCAAAAAACTGTACTAGACAACCCCCTAAGTTATCTGATGTTGGAACCTTTGGTCAAGACGATTTCGCTTCATCAGGTAACATTCGAGATCGATTTGATTCTCGATTCCTCCATGTCGAGTTCGCGTTCGAGTTTTTGCACGATCGCTTCGTCGACGATCGATTCACTCAGCAACTGATGGAGACGCTGTCGCTGTGTGTTGAGTACGCCCGTAAACGCCTTGTGACACACCGCCGACTGCCGCTCGAGCACGGCATCGTCATCCAGGTTCAATCTAGTTAGCCAGTGGTCGGCATGGCTTTGAAAGTGAGATCTTAAATATTCAATCTCATCTTTTGGGACACCTTGCTCGTGCTTTTGGCTGAGGTAGACATTGGCGGTCGCAAGCAAAGCGAGGCGTGCGTCCATCTCTTGCTCATCGCTCGATCGGCCAGTTCCGCTCAGCCCCAGCCTTCGGACCAGCCATGGCAGGGAAAGGCCTTGGACAACCAGCGTTCCGAGGATAACAGCAAACACGACGTAAAGAATGAGGTTGCGAAACGGGAAGTCTGCGGGCAGTGCGAGGGCGGCTGCAAGGGAAACGACGCCACGCATTCCGGTCCAACCAATCAAAGTCAAATGCTTGAGCGGTGGCATGGGATCGTCGCGTCGAATCCTGGCCGACATCAACCTTGGTAAATACGCTGACGGGTAGATTAAAATCATTCGAACCGCGATGGTTACCAAGAGAATGCAGGCCGCACCTAGCGTATTTCGGACCAGTTGTGCTTCGATTGCGATCATCGAGACGACTTCGCGAAGCTGCAATCCAATGAAGATGAACGAAAGGCCGGTCAATACGAATACGACGCAATCCCATACCGCGGTGGCGTGCAAACGAGTTGCCGCCGAGAATAGTTGCGACGATTTCTGACGAACCATGATGCCGGCACATACAACGGCCAGGACCCCGGATAGGTGGACGGCTTCGCACACGAGAAAAGCCGCAAACGGAGTTAACAGCGTCACAATCGTTTCGATCACTGGTTCGTCAAGCCGCTTGTGGATGGACATGACTACTTTGCCCACCAGCCACCCGACCCCCGCACCACCGATGGCTGTAATCAAGAATTGCCACGTAAAACCATAGAGCGAAAATTGCTCACCAGCCGCGGCAGCCAATGCAGCTCGATACGCGACCAGACTGGACGCATCGTTCAGCAGGCTTTCTCCTTCGAGGATCACTACGATGCGTCTGGGAAGCCGCAATCGTTGAGTCACGCTGGAAGCCGCAATCGCATCCGGCGGGGATATAATGGCTCCTAAAACAAAGGCAACCGGCCACGGCATCCCCGGAAAGATGAAGTGCGCAACCACGCCTACCACCACGGTAGTTACCAGCACCAATCCCACCGCAAGCAACGCGATTGGCCGAAGATTCCTGCGAAAGTCATGAATGGGGGTCTGCCATGCCGCCGCATAAAGCAACGGAGGCAAGAATATCAAGAACACCACGTCCGGTGTTAGTTGGACATTGGGTAACCCCGGAATCAGGGCGATCGCGACACCGACTAAAACCATCAAGGTTGGGTACGGAATCGACCAAGAACGAGTCAAAAAAGCCAGCACTGTGACAATGCACAGCAGCACTAATACTGTAGATACTTCACGCATACTGGCGTCGCAACCGTCGGAACGTCAAAGTGGAACAGCCACAGGAAGCGAGTTTCCGAAACGATCAAAGTCTTTGAAAGACCAGACAACTTTTTTTCCGGGTGAGACCTCCAGAATTTGAGGATTATCTGGCCCCGCATGGCAGTTGACGATCCAGGTATTGCCGTTAGGCAGTCGATCTACCATCGTGATCCAAGCAAGTTTCACTCCAGCCAAATCGTTTTCCCCCACTTCCCAAACAACTTCCTTTTGCGGATTGACTTCTAAAACGCGATGCCCATCGCCCGCCCCAATGAGCGTGTTGCCGTTGGCCAATCGGATCGCGCTATAGAGTTTGGATCCAACGGCGAATTCCCAAACAATTTTTCCAGTTCGATCGTACTCGCGAACGCAAGCTTCCGCTTCGTGAGCCACGAGATAGTTGCCAGTGGGAGTTGGACGTACGAGTCGGGTGTCGCGATGAGGATCCGGTTTGGCGACTTTGAGAGGAATGTTGGCTTGAACTTTTCCGTTCTTGTCAACTTCGATGATCCGCGATGGGCCACTCTCGGCAATCATGGTCAGTCCATTCTCCAGTCGCCGGAAGGCGTGGATCTCAACTCGACCGAGGCTTTTATCCGGTGTGTACTGCCAAACCGTATCGCCGCGTCTATCCACTTCCACTACTTCTCCAAAGGTGGTTTGCATCAACCAATTGCCGCTTGCAAGAGGCTGTGCGTCGTGAATATCTCGAATGTTCTTCGTAAAAGATACCGAATTGTCTCTCTCGACAATCGCCGCGATCTTCTTTTGGTAGTCGGCTGCAAAAAACGAGCGAGGAGTTCCGGTCTGTTGTGCGAGTCCATTGGATGCAAGCCACAACATCAAGAACAAGATGGAAACGAACAGGCAAGCTCCACGCAAGGCAACACGCAGCCCCAAGCGAACTAACGAAGAAGACGACATGGAAATGGAAGGCATACTTATGGCATTGGGAGAGAGGTTTTGGGATGCAAACCGACGGAATCATCCATAATAGCAAGATTGTTTGGCGAGCGAACCGCCAAGGACGGATTCAAGCGATCGCCGCCGGAGAGCCTAAGCCTTGCTCTTCTGGGTCGCTTAATCTACGATTCGAAGGCGATGATTGCAGAAGAACTGAACAAAAAACCACCAAGCTCCGCTGAGCCAGCAGCACAGTTGTATAGACCTTTAAAGATCGGATCGGTCAAGATTGGCTTTCCGGTCGTGCAAGCTGCGCTGAGCGGCTATAGCGATTGGCCAATGCGACTTTTAGCTCGCCGACATGGGGCATCGTACTCGCTTTGCGAAGTGATGTTGGACCAATTCTTAGTAAGTCTCAAGGATCGAAAGCGGACGCAGCACTTCTTGTTTAATACTCCTGAGGAGCAACCGGTAGCCGGTCAGTTGATGGGGGCCGAACCAGAGCAGTTTGCGTTGGGAGCCAAGAAGCTGGTGGAGGCTGGATTTGCGGTAATCGACATCAATTTTGGCTGCCCGGTCAAGAAAGTGTTGGGGCGTTGCCGCGGAGGATTTCATCTGAGCCAACCTGCCGTCGCACTGGAAATCGTCCGTCGGACTCGCGACATTGTGCCTGGCGAAATCCCTGTGACTGTCAAAATGCGACGTGGAATCGACGACACGCAGGAGAGTCGTGACCGATTCTTTGAAATCCTTGACGGGGCGTTTGAACTTGGAGTGGCAGGCATCACGGTACATGGTCGCACTGTCCAGCAACGCTATGTTGGACCAAGCCGTTGGGAGTTTCTCAAGGAAGTCAAACGTCACGTGGGCCCACAGCGTGTGATTCTCGGCAGCGGCGATTTGTTTACCGCAGATGCTTGTCTACGAATGATCCAGGAAACGGGTATCGACGGCGTCACGGTAGCTCGAGGTTGCATCGGCAATCCGTGGATTTTCGAACAGTGCCAAGCTATTTTTCACGGACAATCTCTCCCGCCACCTCCCTCGCTGCATCGGCAACGGGCCGTTATTTTGGAACACTTTCGCCTCGCTGAGCAACTATACGGCGAGGAGCGAGCCGGAGTACCGATGCGCAAGTTTGGGATCAAATACTCAGCGTTGCACCCCAATTCTCTTGAAGTTCGCGAAGGATTTGCTCGGGTCAAGAACTTGGAACAATGGTCGCAAGTCTTGGATCAATGGTATTCCGAGGATTTGCCCGGAGTTTACCCGAGCACAGCCTTGTTTGAGACCGAATGTGAGTAAGTCGCATCAAATTCGTTTGAGTAAGGGCTGGACGATGGTTCCCGCGGAGCGTAAAGAAGATTCCGAGGACTCCTTAGGGACGTCGTCCGGCTTTGCGGAGCAAAACCTCTACTGTTGCGCGCGTCATTTTCGCAAACCGACGGGACTGGACGATGGGCAAGTGGTTCGAATCCGGATTCGGCCTGAGTCCTGCGTTACCACCCTTTTTCTTAATGACGAAAACCTCGAGGTAGTTAGAATGGACGGTTTGGCGAATGCGACAATCACCGATATGATGCTTAATTCCAATCGCATTGAACTGCGTTGGAGTCACGATTCCCTTGATCCTGAAAACTCTCGTCCTCGTTTACCCGAGCACTTCGAAGCATGGTTAGAAATATCCGAAGCTGCAGCTGGATAGAGCCCGCAGCGCGCGCAAGTCAAATGCTTTGCCATTTTGGATTCGTTGCGACGATCGCATGGAATGCAGGATGCGATAATGGCCAACCGCCAGCCAAAGCGTCCTCCCCATCAGTCACCGCCTCGTCCCCATCGGCAGCCGACGCGAATAAACCAGACGCATCGAATCCCCACACATCCGCGACCGTATCTGCCAAAGAACCACAGACTCCCGTTGCGCCGCAGGCCGACGCCACGCCAGCAGAAGCCCCCTTGGATCCATCGGTTCAGGTGGAGGGACTTCTCGGCATGCGATTACCTAAGGAGGATCTTGCGGTGGGCTGGATCCGGTTGTTCGATGGCCAGTCTATGATCGGTTGGCGAAACGCGGGCAACGCCAACTGGCGAGTGGACGATGGCACGTTGATGGCAAATTCAGGCGATCCAGGTCTACTTTGTACTTCGGTTCGTTTTTCGGATTTTGAGTTGGTGCTTGAGTACAAAGGAACCGACTCGACCAACAGTGGAGTATTTTTAAGATCGCCTGAAAAACCAAAAGATCCTGCCAAAGATTGTTACGAACTCAATATTGCTCCCCAAGACAATCCGTTTCCCACGGGATCGCTGGTGGGGCGTGTCAAAGTCAACGAACAAGTGGATGAACCCGAGTCAGGCGAATGGCACAGCCTGCACGCACTCGTGGATCGCGATCACATTCAGGTTTGGGTCAATGGCCAACTCGCTGCGGATTATACCGATACCACGGGCCTAACCAGTGGTATCATTGGGCTGCAATTCCGCGAGGGTACCATCCGTTTTCGTGACGTTCGAGTGCGGCCCATCACTTACGCGATATTACCAGCCAAAAATCTGAAGGATTTCAACGAACCCGCCGGCGCTGTCAAAATCGATTTGAACGAAGCGGGATCGATCACTTTGACGGGTGGCAAGGGACATCTTGAGTTGTTGCAGCCGCATGCAAATTGCTTCATTCAAGTCGGCGTTCAAACATTGGCTGAAAACGTCAATTCAGGGCTCTTTTTTCGTTGCATTCCTGGCGAAGATATGAATGGGTACGAATGCCAAATACATCATGGCTACAAAGAAGATCGCCGTCGTCCTGTGGACGCAGGCATGGGTGCCATATTTAGACGTCAAAGCGCCAAGGCTGTTCTGTCCGATCCCGATGAAATTGCCTATGTCACCGTGGCGGCCGATGGGCCACGCTTCAGCACTTGGGTGGGCGGCGTGCAAGTTACCGATTTCGAGGACACCCGCGCTCCCAACCCAAATCCTCGCAAAGGTCTACGAACCGAAGCGGGAACGATCATGCTTCAAGCCCACGACCCAACCTGCAAGGTCCGATTCGATAGCTTGAACATCTGCCCGCTGCCTTGATGGTTCGTTACGTAGGTCCGCATCTCCGAAGCGAACGAACTAGCCCTCAAATTCCTGAATTGGAATCAGTGCTGCGGGTTTTGGTTAATATCGATTGCCTGCGTCTCGGAGATACGCAGCTACGTTGGTCCGCATCTCCGAGGCGGACGCCATCCTGCCATTCGATTCAGTCAATCCACTCTTGAGAGGACTCCCATGTTGCGGCTGTGTATGAACTTGTTGTCGTTCCTGCTGTTCGCGCTGTCTTTGGTCTGGGGCACTTTCTCGCTGGGCCAGACGCCCAACCAACCTGACGAGAGGGCGGAATTCATCCGAGCGAACTACAGCAAGTCCGAAGTTCGTATTCGAATGCGCGATGGAGTCGAATTATTTACATCGATCTATGAACCCAACGACGCCGATCCGAGCAGTCGATTTCCGATGATCCTGCAGCGCACGCCTTACAGTGTTGGTCCCTACGGGACTGCCCAGTACAAAACACGTTTGGGGCCAAACTACGATTTCGAAAAGAACCGCTATATATTTGTTTTTCAAGATGTACGCGGACGCTATATGAGCGGTGGCCATTTCGAGAACATGCGCCCTCATATTTCGAACAAGTCCACGAAGGATCAGATCGATGAGAGCAGCGACACGTACGACACGATCGATTGGTTAATTCAAAACATTCCTCGCAACAACGGACGAGTCGGACAATGGGGAATCTCCTATCCCGGCTTCTACACTTCGGCGGGAGCCATTGATTCTCACCCCGCGTTGCGAGCGGTTTCCCCTCAGGCCCCGATCGCGGATTGGTTCTATGACGATTTTCATCGCAATGGAGCATTTGTTTTGCCGATGGGATTCAATTTCTTTCATTCCTTTGGTCGTTCGCGCCCGGAACCAACCACCGAGGGCGGGCCTTCGTTCCAATATCCATCGCGCGATGGCTACCAATTTTTTCTCGATCTCGGACCGTTGAGCAACGTTGACCGCAAATATTTCAAGGAAGAGATCGGATTTTGGAACGATTTGGAGTCTCATCCAAACTACGACAAATTCTGGCAGGATCGGAATTTGCTGCCTCACTTAAAGAACATCAACGCAGCGGTTCTGACGGTCGGTGGCTGGTACGACACCGAAGACTTATACGGACCGCTGAAGACATACGAGGCAATCGAAAAACAAAACCCAACTGCGAAAAACTATTTGGTCATGGGGCCTTGGTCACACGGACAATGGTCGGGCGATGAAGGCCGCAAACTAGGGCAAGCGGACTTTGGATTTCCTACGTCTACCTGGTTTCATCAAAACATCTTGTTGCCATTCTTTGAATCGCACTTGAGAACTAACCCCGCGCCGAAACCATTGCCTGCAGAAGCAACCGTGTTTGAAACAGGCGCGAATCGTTGGCGACAATTCGACTCTTGGCCTCCTAATCGCGTCAAGAAAACCACCTGGTATCTGTCCGAGAATCAAAAGCTCGCGGCAGAGTTACCTAAAGCGTCTGCTGGTTCGGATGACTTCATCAGTGACCCCCACAAACCCGTCCCGTACACGATGGAGATAACAACCAATTGGGCCAAGGACTATGTGACCGAAGACCAACGCTTCGCTTCGTGGCGTCCCGACGTGCTCGTCTATCGCAGCGAAGTCTTGAAAGAGCCTTTGACGGTAGCCGGACCTATTCAGGCGAGTCTTTGGGTTGCGACAACCCAAGGCGATGCAGATTGGGTTGTGAAAATCATCGACGAGGATCCGGGGCAAGTGACGGGCGCAGCGCGCAACCAAAACAATCCTGCCCCACCCAAGTCCACCGGCAAGCACGAGCTGATACGTGCGTCCGTCATTCGTGGAAGATTCCGAGAGAGCATGTCAAATCCCAAGCCGTTTCAGCCCGGCGAGCCGACCCTCGTCCCTCTGGAGCTGAACGATATGTTTCACACTTTCCAGCCGGGACATCGCGTGATGATTCACGTGCAGAGCAGTTGGTTTCCATTCATCGATCGCAATCCTCAGAAATACGTCCCCAATATCTTCGAAGCGGTCGAATCGGACTTCGTTCGTGCCACCCATAGCGTCTTTCGAAACATGAAACACGCCAGCCGCATCGAGTTGCCAGTACTCAGCAACTAAACGCCGTTACTACCAAAACCCACCCGCGAACATTCTTTTGTCACCGGATCCGACAAAAGAATGAAACGACAGAAGAATAAGAAGGGTGCGTCCTGTCGCGAATGCTGGAAAGTGTTACTGCTTCTTGAG
>JBEBHM010001138.1:0-2109 GCA_040080875.1 Pirellula sp. | reverse complement strand
CTCGCCACAGCAGGCAAACGAGGTGATCTTGTCCAAGAACAAGCAGGGGCTCGAAAAGAATGCATTGGAGTTTGGCGTCGAGGCCCTCAAGAGGCTTTGCCTCACTTCGGCATCCGGAGACGATTCAGCCATCGGACTCATGACTCGAGAGCGTTGGACCGAATTGGCGGAAACGTTGGCATCACTCAAGATGATCGACCCAGCAAAAGCCAAAGTCGAGTCCGCCTTTACGACCAAGTACCAAACTCAGCCAGAGTAAAACGATGGTCCCAATCGTTTCCCGTGCGTTTGGGTTAGATGCACTTCGCCGCTCAACGTTGACTATTCCTCGCGCTCGCCTCGCTGGCCTTCAGTACTCGCATCATGTTTCCTGAAAGGATCTTGTGAATGTCCGCTTCGGAGTAACCCTTGCGGACCAGCAATTCCGTTATCACTGGGTATTTCGAAACGTCTTCCAAGCCCTTGGGTACGACTTCGATTCCGTCGAAGTCGCTGCCGAGTCCGACGTGATCAACGCCTGCGACCTTTGCAACGTGGTCGATGTGTTGGACGACAATCGATGCATCACCAGGGTAAATTGGATGAGTGGTTCGCCACTTGAGCATGGCGTTTTTGGATTCTGGCGTGTCGGTGCCAAATTCCTTGTCGAACCCTCGTCGGACTTGAAACATGTCTCTCATATTTTTGGCCGACTCGGGCACCACGAACCCTGGAAAGAAATTGATCATGACGATACCGCCATTTGTTTTCATTCTCTTCAAGATTTCATCAGGCACATTCCGAGGATGATCGGCGATCGCCATGGCCGATGAGTGTGAGAAAATAACCGGGGCAGTCGAGATGTCCAACGCGTCGGACATAGTCGCCGGAGACACGTGCGACAGATCCACCAGCATGCCCATGCGATTCATCTCTCGCACGACTTCTTGACCAAATGGGGAGAGGCCATCGTTCTTAGGAGTGTCGGTAGCAGCGTCCGCCCAATCGAGCGTATCGCCGTGAGTTAAAGTCATATACCGCGCACCGCGCGCAAACAACTCTTTGAGTTTTCCGATCGAGTTTTCGATGGAGTGCCCACCCTCAACTCCCATCAGTGACGCGATACGTCCCGCTTTCTGTATCCGTTCGACGTCGGCAGCGGTTAGAGCGATTTCGAATACGTCTGGATACTTCTTCACCAAGGTGTTCACGCAAGCGATTTGCTCCAAGGTGGTTTGGAATGCGGTTCCCGAATGCCTTGTTTTTGCGGAGACAAATACGGACCAGAACTGCGCTCCCACATTGCCGGCTCGCAATCGCGGAATGTCCGTGTGGAGTTTGGGTTCGTTTTTGAGGTTGGTCCGCTGTATGGCGAGATCTTGGCGTTCGCGAAGGGCCCAAGGAAGGTCGTTGTGCCCGTCCCAAACGTAGCCAGCTTGATGGATCTTGCGAGCCCGATCAGAGACTGAGAAATCGGGTTCTTCGGCAACAGACCAGGCCGAGAATAGAGCCAATGCCACCCAGCACATCGCAAAGCGTTTTCGCAACATTCAAGAAAATCCAAGTTATCGATGATGGGGACACGAAAAAAGGCTGGGATAGTCTCCCAGCCTTTTTGCATTTAATCAACCGAGGAATTTAATCAACGGATACTTAGTTTCCGTTGCCACCCCGACCGCGACCGCCTGGGCCACCAGGCCCAAACTGAGGAGCTGGGAACTCAAATTTTGGTCCCTTCATCTCTTCCATGGTTTTCTTTTGTTCGTCGGTTAGTACTGCACTCATTTTCTCTTCGTTTTCTTTGCGCGCGGCTGTGAATTTCTCCATTCGTTCTCGCATTGCTTCTGCGCCGCCCGCTCCTGGCGTACCACCACCTCCACCACCACCTCGTGAGAACATACTCATGGCAGCTTCCTCACCGGCTTTGCGCAGTTCCTCCAACTTCGTACCCTGCTCAGTGGTAATCTTAAGCTTTGCCTGTATCAGCTTGGTTTGCAGAGCTTGCATTCCGTCTCGCTGTACCAAGAGTCCTAGGATGCGATCCAGTTGTTTTGGATCAAGGATGTCTTCAAGCTTGCTTTCCGATTTTTCTACAAGTGCTTGCATCTTGACCCGACCCTCTTGGCGGGC
>JBEBHM010001137.1:0-2110 GCA_040080875.1 Pirellula sp. | reverse complement strand
CGCCGAAGGGATGGGTGATTTTACGTACCGAACGAAAGAAGAAGTAGCAGCGTGGAAAGAGCGCTGTCCCATCGCGCTTTTGAGAACCGAGAACGGAGTGATGATCGACAAGTTTGACGCGGTTGATCAAGATGTGGCACGCTTAGTAAAGGAAGCGAGAGATTTCGCTGAACGAAGCGAGGTACCGCCAGCCAGGACAGCAACTGCTCATGTCTATTCAGCAGGCGTTGTCGATGCTCAACTTCCAAAATTCAACTCTGAGTCGCGAGAACTCTCGTTCGTCGCCGCCACTCTGGAAGCTCTTGATCAAGCCATGGCAGCCGACCCGACGATCTTCGTGATGGGAGAAGGGATCGGTGCTCGTGGCGGAAATTTTACAACGACACTTGGGTTGTTCGCTAAGTACGGAGCCGAGCGTCTTTGCGATACGCCGATCTGCGAACGCGGATTCGTGGGTCTCGCTTGCGGAGCAGCCATGACAGGCGCTCGTCCGATCATCGACTTC
Organism: Pirellula sp.; assembly: GCA_040080875.1. GTDB lineage: Bacteria > Planctomycetota > Planctomycetia > Pirellulales > Pirellulaceae > JBKCUI01. The sequence goes on along the minus strand of JBEBHM010001137.1, from coordinate 1,605 downwards.
ATGTTCATCGACTTTATCAACGATTCGTTTGGTGAGATCGTTAATCAGATCGCCAAGATGCAATTCATGAGCAGCGGCCGACTGAAGATGCCAGTTTTGTTGCGTGGTTGTGGAGGCGTCGGTCACTCGGCTGCCACGCATCACTCTGGAATGTATCATTCGATCTACTCGCACATTCCCGGTCTGCGCGTTGTATTGCCATCCAATCCCTACGACGCAAAAGGCCTTTTTGCGCACGCGCTGAGAAGCGACGATCCAGTATTGTTCCTTGAACACCGCGAGCTGATGCAGATCAAAGGCTCCGTGCCAACTGAGCACTACGAGATTCCTTTTGGAAAAGCTCGAGTCGCCCGAGTCGGAACCGATGTCACTGTAGTCGCACTCTCGTTAATGGTTCAGCACGCATTGAAAGCCGCCGAGCAACTTGCGGGCGAGAATATCTCGGTGGAGATTATCGATCCACGCACCGTCTCACCCTTGGATGTCGATAGTATTCTGCAATCAGTTGCCAAAACGGGGCGATTGCTGGTTGTCGATGAAGCCTTCGGGCCATGTGGTTTCTCATCGGAGATTGCTGCACATGTGGCAGACGCCGGATTCAACGATCTGGACGCTCCCATCAAACGACTGCATGGTGCGTTCGCTCCAACACCTTACGCACCGACGCTCGAGCGAGCCGTCGTGCCCGACGTGGAACAGATCGCACAGGCCATTCGCGATTTGATGGGAGAGTAGACCATGTCACACTCAATCACGATACCTCGTCTCGGTTGGTCGATGGAGGAAGGCGTCTTCGGCGAATGGCTCAAGGCACCCGGCGAATATGTTCGCGCCGGTGAAATGATCTATCTGCTGGAAGGTGAAAAGGCAGCGCAGGAGATCGAATCTTTTGACTCGGGCTACTTATGCATTCCACCGGATGCACCTCAGCCGGGAGCAACCGTCCAAGTTGGCGAAGTGATAGGCTTTCTTCTTGCCGAAGGGGAACCAGCTCCCGCGTCGGTTCATGTCCATCGCATCGACTCCTCGACCATTCCGTCGCTCGCCGAAGACAGCTTGCATTCTGAATCAACGGATTCTCATGCCTCTACATTGCCTTCAAGTCCGCGGGTTGCAGGTCCTGCAGCGCGTCGATTGGCACGCGAACTAGGTATAGACCTGGGCGCTGTCTTCACACCTGATCCGACTGGACGAGTCCTTACGGATGATATCCGAAGAATGACCACTCCTCATGATCGCAATCAGTCGATTCGCAAAAACGCAACGGGCCCGATCGCGACGCCACGTGCGCGTCGACGCGCTCGCGAACTCGGAGTCAATTGGAATCGCTTAGTGGGGTCAGGACGTGGTGGCCGAATTCGAGAACGAGATGTCCTCACTGCGTCGTTAACACCGCAGGTGGCGAACACGGTCGCAGAGACGACACCGTCCGTACCTGGTCATCATGTCCCTGCAAGCAAGTTGCGCCGAGTCATTGCACAGCGAATGATGGCGGGAGTTCATCAAGCTGCCCCTGTTACGCTAACAACGAAAGTCGATGCAAAATCGATTGTATCCTTTCGCGAAAGACTTAAGCTCGATGCCAGCCATGGAACGGTCCCTAGC
>JBEBHM010000391.1:0-8094 GCA_040080875.1 Pirellula sp. | reverse complement strand
GGCCGGACCAAAAATCCGATTAGGTAAATTGCTCAAGGAACCGCTGGAAGTGGACGTGGGTTCCTTCGTAACCTTTGTCCGAGGAGACACACCCAGCTCACCAACGGAACTGACGAGCAACTATCCCAAACTGGTGGACGAGCTTGCCACCGGAAATTCGGTCATGCTCGCCGATGGCATGATCTCGATGGAAGTTGTCGAGAAGCAGCGTGATTTCGCTCGCTGCCGAGTCAACGTCCAAGGAACCATTCGATCCAAACCAGGTATCAATCTACCGGGAACATCCCTTTCGGTTTCGTCAATGCGACCGGAAGACATCGAGAATGCCCTCTGGGCAGCTCGCAATAGTATCGATTTTATCAGTTTGTCCTTCGTGCGATCCGCCCAGGACGTCTCGTCTCTCAAGAACTTGCTCGCATCGATGGATGCCCAAGCACTGGTAATCGCCAAGATTGAAAAGCGAGAAGCCCTCGACAACTTGGAAGACATTGTGGATGCAGCCGACGGGGTCATGGTTGCACGCGGCGATCTGGGTGTGGAAATCGACGTTGCGGACACTCCTGTCGCGCAAAAGCGAATCATTCAAGTATGCCGAGAAAAAATGAAGCCGGTCATCGTGGCGACGCAGATGCTAGAAAGCATGCATCACAACCGTCGCCCCACGCGTGCCGAAGCGAGCGATGTCGCGAACGCAATTCTAGACGGAGCTGACGCTTGCATGCTCAGCGGCGAAACCGCCATCGGTGAATACCCGGTCATCACCGTCGACACCATGAATCGGATTATGCTCAGCACCGAAAAACTGCTCAAGACGATGCCTCAAGAATCCAAGGCTCGATTCTCATCACGCGTCCATCCGATCACTTCTGCAGTCACGCACAATGCCGCCAATATCGCAGAATCCATCAACGCCAAATTGGTCGTGGTCGCCAGCCGGACCGGCGGGACCGCATGGGTCAAAGCCAAACAACGCAACTACATTCCAACGTTGGGTGTCAGCGACTCAGATCACACACTTCGGCGCATGTGCTTGTTCTGGGGAATCATGCCGCATAAAGTAAGCAATCTGGAAGACCCAGAAATACTTTTCGACGAAGTCACTCAATGGGGTGTCGATCACGGCATGCTCGAGCCCGGTGATCACGTCGTGTACGTGACCGGTACCGGCGTGCTCAATAACACGCACAATCTCCTCGTCGTTCACGAAGTCCCCAAGCCCAAAATAGTGTAGCCGAGCAATTCTGTCCACTCTGTGGTCCCGTCGCTCCGCGACGAGCGTCGCGTTGTGCTACGACGAGCCTCGCGTTGCGGAGCAACGCTTCCACAGCGGCTTCGCGTTGCGGAGCAACGCTTCCACAGTGGATTCGCGTCTTGGAGCAACGCTTCCACGGCAGGATAGAAATCTTGATCTGATTGTGTGATAATGATCGCCGCTTCCACAGCCTCTCCCTATCAGTCCTTAACGTTTTCTTGCAATGAACACTCAACTATGTACCCGCCTTGTCCTCGTCACGGTAACCGTGTTTGCATTCGCGGTGCAAGCTCCTGCACAAGATATTGTGGACTCCTGCCGATACTTGCTCCGCAAACCTGTGGACGGCTGGGAGAAAACGTCTTTTGACGATTCGGCTTGGTTGCAAGGCAGTGGCGGCTTCGGAGAACCAGGTACGCCTGGCGCACGGATTGGAACAGTATGGAACACACCCAACATTTGGCTTCGCAAGTCGTTTGAACTTGCAAGCATACCCGCCATGCCCGCCTTGCTAATCCACCATGACGACGAAGCCACCGTGTACATCAACGGCAAGCAAGTTGCTTCGCTTAGTCGCTGGACGACAGAGTATAGCGTGGTAAGGATTGCGGACGCAGATCGCGATGCACTCAAGCTGGGCAAGAATGTCTTGGCCGTTCATTGCCACCAAGATGCTGGTGGCCAGTTCATCGACGTGCACGTTGTGGATGCGAACAAAGTACCTGAGTTGCCACCCGCAAAACGAAGTACCAAGCCATACGTCTCCGAACTTATTACGACGTGGGGCTCGCAAGTCAACGCGGAGAATGCATGGACCGAATATCCACGCCCGCAGCTTGAACGCCAAGAATGGCAAAACCTAAACGGCAAGTGGGACTACACCATTACCGCCGATGATCAGAGACAAATTCCCACCGACTGGACCGGCAAAATCCTCGTTCCATTTTCGTTGGAATCCAAGTTGGGTGGCGTTGGGCGACTCCTCTTAGAAAACGAAGCGCTGTGGTATCGACGCACGTTCAACGCGACCCCCGCCTCCGCCAAGAAACTCCTCCTTCATTTCGAAGCCGTCGACTACCGATGTGAAGCGTTCGTCAACGGCAAGTCCGTCGGGCAACACCAAGGCGGGCACACCCCCTTTTCATTCGATGTTTCTGAGTTCATCAAACCGGGCGAGAACACGTTGGTCTTGCGCGTCGAGGACGATACGGAAGGGTACCAGTTGCGAGGCAAACAGGTCATCAACGCACACGGGATTTGGTACACGCAAGTCTCCGGGATTTGGCAAACGGTTTGGCTCGAAACCGTCCCACATGTATACGTCGAAGATCTCAAGATCTCAACAGATTCAGCCACGGGTACGATTGACATCAAGACCAAAGTCAATGGTTCCGTCAAAGGGTCCAAGGTCAAAGTCGTCGTCAAGGATGCTGACCAAGCGGTCGCAGAAATGGTTGGCGAAGTCGACAAAACTTCGATCAAAATCAACAACCCAAAACTCTGGTCTCCCACTTCACCGCATCTCTATGGCTTGGAAGTGAGCTTGCTCGATGCCTCGGGCGCGATGGTCGATAGGGTGATATCGTATGCGGGTATTCGAACAGTAGGAAAGCGAATGTCGCCCGATGGGCATTTGCGATTCACACTCAATGGCCAAGATATCTTTCATTGGGGACCGTTGGATCAAGGTTGGTGGCCAGACGGATTGTTGACTCCACCCTCGGACGAGGCAATGAAATTTGATATTGAGTTCTTGAAGTCTGCAGGCTTCAACATGATTCGAAAGCACATCAAAGTCGAGCCTCGCCGATATTACTATCATTGCGACAAGCTGGGAATGATGATGTGGCAAGATCAAGTCAGCGCGGGACATAACCCTAAATGGACTCGCTTGCAGCCCAACCCAGAAGACGCCAAGTGGCCCGATGCCGAACATCAGCAGTTCATGCTGGAATTTGAACGCATGATCAACAACTTGGAGAACCACCCGTGCATCGTTGTCTGGGTTCCATTTAACGAAGCTTGGGGACAACATCGTACAGTCGAGGTCGGCGAGTGGACCGTGAAGCGAGACCCAAGTCGGCTGGTCAACATCGCAAGCGGTGGAAATTTCTGGCCTGTCGGTGACGTGGTCGACCATCACGAATACCCTCATCCGGTCTATCCATTCAACGAAGGCCGCGATCGAGGTTTCATCAAAGTTATGGGTGAATTTGGCGGTCACGGCTACCCCGCCAAAGGGCATATGTGGAAAGAAGACGGTCGAATTTGGGGGTATGGCGGGCTCCCTAAGTCCGAAGAAGAATTTCGCGAGCGATATGCCACTTCGATCGAGAAACTAAATGACTTGCGACATAAGGGGATTGCGGCCGGAGTTTACACGCAAACGACCGACGTCGAAATCGAGATCAATGGTCTGATGACCTACGACCGAAAGGTGATCAAAATTCCAGCTAGCGACTTGGCCCGAATGCACAGCGTGCTCTTTCGGCCATAGGCGTGTGCAATGACCGATCCTCAACGCTATGCTCGGATCAAAGAATTATTTATCGAAGTTATCGATTTGCCAGCCGACCAACGCGAGTCGGCCATCCGCGAACGGTGCGGTGGCGATGAGCAAATCATTCGTGAGGTGGTGTCGTTGCTCGACTATGAGAGCGAGGAGACGCTTACTCGACGCAAGCAACGACAGACCGCTGGCCAAATGCGAGCAGCGACTTTGTCGCTGGGCAACAGCGTCCATGGATTCGTGCGCCAGTCCGTCGTCCCATCGTTTCTCGGTGCAATTCGCGAGAAATGGTTCAAGTGGTTTGCATGGTCTCTTGGCATTCAAGCTGTGTTGCTCGGATTGACTTATTTTGGCTGGCATTTGACAAACCTGAGGACGGAAGGGCTCGTTCGCGAAAACCTTGCGATTTCTATGAGGTTTCAATCCAAGGCAGTTACACGTTGGCTAGATGATCGCTTGGCAGACGCAGAAGTCATCCAACAGAATCCAGATTTCGTGAATGCGGTCTCGCGTCTGATCGAAATCGCTCGCCAATCGCCGGGAGAACCACTTGCTATTGGTACCCTCGGCCAATCCGAGACTCAGGTAATCAAAAAATTGTTTGGGATGTATGTGCCGGAACAACCAACGTCGACGGAGTCGATCGATAGCGACGTGTCGTTTGGAATTACCAACGAATATGGAATCCTTTTGTTGGCATCGCGTAATCGCGATGGAGCCATGCAAATCACGCAGACCGCTCGAGCAATCTTAGCCCGTGTGTTCGGCGGCGAGACGATCATTGTCCCTCCCAAACCGACCGGCGAGGCTGTACCTGGATTCGATACCGAAGTGGATCAGCCTCTGGTTTGGATCGCTGTCCCAGTCTCCCAACCAGACTCCAAAGTTATCGCAGCGCTCAGTCTTATCATTCGAGTCGATCGCGAATTGTCTAACATCCTTGACGCAGGCCAAAGCCATCCACTAATTAACACTTATCTGTTTAATGAGTTGGGCGAAACCATATCGGACGTGAGGCGCCATGGGAAAATGCCCGACACTCCTCCGGGACGACGATTGACTTTGAGGGACCCGGGAATCAATCTTCTCAATGCGTCTCGATTGCCTGACGACCTCGAGACGCGACCGCTGACCGCCATGGTTCGCACCACCATTGCTCGACGAGACGCGTTCGAGCTGAACTGTTACCGGGACTGCCGTGGCGTTGAGGTCATCGGTGCCGGACAATGGATAGACCGATACGGGATTGGGCTTGCGAGCGAAATGGATCGAGAGCGATGGTTGAAAGCCACCAGCCCGTGGAAATGGTTGACCTTTATGCAGCTATTTGGTCTTGGCTTGACAGCTGGTGGGTTGGTTGTCCGAAGATTGTTGGCTGCCTCCCCATTCCGAAGCGCTCGGCTTAATAAAATCGGAGACTACCCTATTCTGCGCAAGATCGGGGAGGGAGGCATGGGCGTAGTCTATTTATGCGCACATCCTCGGTTGCGGCGCCGCTGTGCTGTCAAGGTATTGCGGGCCGACCAAGCCAACGCGGAAACACGTGCTCGCATGGAGCGCGAGGCGCAACTGTCGTCATCGTTGAACCATGCTCACACGGTCCAAATCTACGACATGGGAATCACCGCCGACGGGCTTCCCTATTTGGTCATGGAATATGTTCAGGGCGAAACCATTTGGCAAGCGACCGAGTTCGGCCCCATGACATGCAATCGCGCGCTTCGCATCTGGAAACAAGTGGTATCGGCAGTCGCTGACGCCCACGAAAAGCGGATCCTGCACCGCGATATCAAACCGCAAAATATTATGCTATGCCAGCGCGGTGGCGAGACCGATTTCGCAAAACTGCTTGATTTCGGATTGGTCAAAGACATGGAGGCGCGGCTTGACGATCTAACCACGATCTCCGTCGGATGGCTTGGGACTCCGAGGTACATGGCCCCTGAGCGCATGGGCAATCCAAAGCTAGTGGATGTTCGGTCCGACATTTACGGACTGGGCATAGTGGCCTATCGCATGCTAGCCGGACGCGATCCCTACGAACCGAAGATCGGGGAATCGATGTTCACGATCGGTTCAAACCAGATTCCGCCAAACCCAAGCAAATTCGGTAGCGAAGACATCCCCAAAGCATTCGAGGAACTCGTAATGCAATGCTTGAATCGCAACCCGGAACAACGGCCACCCGACTGCCGATCCATTTTGTCGCGCATCGAGCAAATGGAAGGCTCATAGTTGGTTCCGGGTTGATGGTCTTACGAGCTGTGACACGAGCGATTCGAACAACCGATCAAGAGCCCGCGACTTTTGGGTGAACTCGCTCTCAAGAAACAGTCGACAATTGCTCGACCTTGGTCATGCAAACCAGTGCTAACCAAATTGCATGATAGCGACCATCAGCCCCTCGTTTCATCAGATAGCAAGTTGTACTATCAACCGCGACGTCTCGTAGACCGTCAATCTCGTAACTCGACCCATCGTTCATCGTCACACGAACCGGGCCATGTTCAATTGCCTGCAAAAGCGTTTCACGATCCATTGTCAAGTTCCTGCACCCGCAAGGTCCAAAGGGTGTGGTAGTTCCCGGTATGCTAGCTACCACGACACACCACGACCTAATTATGTGCCTCGCACTCTATCGAGTCAACTCAAAAATACCCGTCACGTACCTGCCAACGCGAGGCTGATCGGATCTTTGGTCCCAGCAGTTCATCAGTACACGCGGATTTCTCTGTAAATTCATTGGAGTCAAGCCTGATCCCAATGAGGCACCGATTTGATTCAACGAATGGAAGCAATTAGTTGATTGCAATCCTGTGTCACTTTTTCGCCATCTGATCATTCCATTGTTGCACCGCCAAATCCTTTAGCTGCTTTGCTCGAAGAAGTCGCACTGCGTCCATATCGAAAACGGCGTCCGGAATATCGTTTAACATCCAATGATATCGCACTTTCCATTGCATTGTTAACGAGCGTATTTGAGGCTCGGCTTCTGTTAAAATTGGCAGCCAGCGCTCGCCTATTTTTGCCCACTTGGTGGTAATCCGTTCGCATAGGACTTCTTTGCCGTTTTGAACTTCACAACGGCGAACTTCGATTGGCATGCCAGCTAAACGTTCATCAAACGTAATCAAATCAAAAATTGGCTGGGTCCGTGAAATGGAATAACGCTGGACACATAAACTGTTCGACGTGTCCTTTTCGATGAGTTTGTATGGATTGATTAGTTTATCGAGACCTCCAATGAATTCTATCGACCGCTGATTAAAACAACCAAAACCAATCATTGGAACCGCTGTGGGTTCAAAGTACGTTTGACGCCAGACTCCTGATTGAGGATCCGTTGGATTTGCTTTTTCCGGAGGCTGTCGGACCGATGCTCCCATGTACTGTTTAAACTCTTTTCCCTTTCTCAAAAAAAGTGTTTCCTCAATCATCGACATTGGGGAGTAGCCAGCTGATGTAGTTTGGCTTTGATACATTTGGTCATGGCGATGAATGTCCAACTTGGGCGAATACGAATGCAAATACCATGCTTCTAAAAAATTCGATTTCGTCGCATCTACATGGACTTGCGTCCGTTCCCCAAAGATGGCGCAGACATACGGAAACGGCTCCTTGGAGGATTCAAGGTACGTATGAGCAAGAGTCTTCTGTTTCGGTTCTTGCCCAACGGCAGGCAAGCTAGGCAACGCGAACATCGCGATTGCCTGGATCACTATCACTCTTAGTTCAATCATTTTAATCATCCCAGCATTCGGGGCCCCATGCTTCGTCATCATTAACTTTATATTCTAAGACTTGATTCTCAACGCAAACTCGAGTGGTACCAACCAGGGCACAACTAGCATGGCAAGCGGTTGTCTTCCAACACAGAAAATTCGCAATTGTTACCTCATCCCATCCTTCATCGTACAAATACGCGGTGTACCGCAATGCGTTTCATGATGTTTCCGATGGATTATAGTCGCCAGTTGCGTTCATACATTGCCAACCGAAATCAGGCCATTCTTGGCAATTACTGCAATTTGTATCCCTCTGTCCAGGCCAAGGTCCATAACGCTCCGCACATGTGTCCGTACTTGCCTCCGCCCAACAGTATTGGGCCTGGCAAATGCGCCCAGACGCAAAAAATAAACAAATGAAAACTACCAACGACGCAGTACAAGGTTTGAAACAACGCATGACGCATTACTCCTATGGGAAAACAACTTCTTCGAAGCGACACAATTCCACGGGAGCATCTCGTTTTTTGGTCAGTTGACATGAAGGAATTCATTGTGTTTCCATGGGTGCCAGTCTCGCGTCCGTTTTTGACAAGTTGGATTCACGT